>JAVBVJ010000100.1:0-6482 GCA_031554355.1 Oscillospiraceae bacterium | reverse complement strand
GCCTACACACCTTCTGTTTCACATGCGGCGCCCACCCTACAGTGTCCCTTTAGTGTGCCGGACGGATTAAGGGAAATCGTAATAGTGCCGCGCCGCTGCATCCGCAGCGCCGCGTTTAGTTGTCGGCGATTGGTGCGTTCTGTTCGCCTCTCCGGCAGTTCGCAGTTTTCGGCAACATTTCCCGTTATCAATCCGCGAAAGCGGGTGGAAGGCTGGACCACCGTGCGCCTCTTTAATCCCGGTGTCCGGATTGCTTCGCTTCGCCCGCAATGACGACCTACTTCTTGCCCTTTAACCAATGTGTCGCGCGTAGCGTGACACTACTTTTCACTAGTGTCTAATAACTAGCAACTAGTAAACTACCCGGGCAACTTCACCGTGAAAATACTGCCCTCGCCGATGCGGCTCTCTGCCGTAACAGTGCCGCCGCAGAGCGTCGCGATGCGGCGAACCATCGGCAGACCCAGGCCGTTGCCGGCGCCGCCGTGGGACGCGTCGCCCTGATAGAATTTGTCGAAGATCTGTTCCCGCGTCGCGTCGTCCATGCCGCAGCCCTCGTCGCTGATCGAAAAAACGATGCCGCTGTTGTCGCGGGTCAGTTCTAGGTCGATCGCGCCGCCGGGCGCGCTGAATTTAACGGCGTTGTCGAGCAGGTTGATCCAGATCTGTTCCACCATATCGCGGTTGCCGTTGAATGTCGTCTCCGCGAGATCCAGATTGACAGTCAGTTTCTTTTTGCTCCAGGCGGGTTCCAGCAGCAGCACCGCGCGGCGAATCTGCTCGTCGAGCAGGAAATCCTCTTTTTCGGTGACGATCTCGATCGTCTCGTAGCGCGAAAGTTTCAGCACATTGGTCGAGAGCGCCGCCAGCCGGTCGGACTCACTGATGATGATGTCCAGATACTCGGCGCGCTCGGCCGGTGTCGGGTCGCCGTCGCGCAGCAGTTTCGCAAATCCCTGAATCGAGACAATCGGCGTCTTGAACTCGTGGGAGAAATTGTTGATGAAATCCGTGCGCAGCGTCTCGATGCCGGACAGTTCCTCAGTCATCTTGTTGAAGCTCTCGGACAACTCCTCGAGCTCGCCGATGGTCTTGATGTCGACCTTGACGTCGAAGTTGCCTTTGGCGACCTCCTTGGTCGCGGCGATCACCTTCCGGATCGGGTTGAGCGCGCGGCGGCTGACGAACGCGGTGAACGTCGTGCCCAGAAGGACGCACATGCCCAGCACGGCGATCAGGTTGAACGGGAAGAAGTTGAAGCCCTTTCCGTCCGGCCGACCGGGGCCGTCCGGCAGCTGTTCGCCGAATGAGATGACGCCGGAATGCCGCAGAATGACGGCGATGATACCGGTGACCACCATCGCGGCGACCAGAATCCCCAGCACGACGAGCACAAAGGAGACGGCGAGTGTGAAACGGCTTTTCATCGGTTTTTTCATGCGTTTTTCACCGCCTTATACCCTAGTCCGCGCACCGTCACAATCTCGAAATCCGACGTGTCCTGAAAGCGCTCGCGCAGACGGTTGATGTGGACGTTGACGGTGTGGTCGTCGGACTCGGAGTCCATGCCCCAGATCTCGTCCATCAGTTGGAGGCGGGTGAAGATGGTGTCGGGGTAGGAGAGCAGCTTGAACAACAGATAGAACTCCTTCTGCGGCAGTGTCTCGGCCTTTCCGCCCCGCGTGACCGAGAGCGCATCGTAGTCGAGCTCGACGCCGCCGACGTTCAGTTTGCGCTCGTTGGAGATGCGGGCGCGCCGCAGCAGTGCGCCGATGCGCAGCATCAGTTCCTCCTCGTCGAACGGCTTCGTTATGTAATCGTCGGTACCGGCAAGAAAGCCCTGACGCTTGTCGTCAGGCTGCTGTTTTGCGGTGACCATCAGAATCGGGAACCCGGGGAACGCCGCGCGGATCTGCCGCGTCAGCTCCAGCCCGTCCATGCGCGGCATCATGACGTCGACGACCGCGAGATCGATGTTTTGGTGGTCCATCACCTCGAGCGCGGCGACGCCGTCCGCAGCGGCACAGACGTTGTACCCGTGCCGCTTCAGCATGGCGCAGAGCAGTTTGTTGGTGTTGGTGTCGTCCTCGACGACCAATATGTTGATCAAGCGGATCACCTCGATCTTTATCGTGCTGCGCACAATAGTAACTAGTTGTTAGTTATTAGGCGCTAGTAAATGGTAGTGCCGCGAGGTGCGGCACATTGGAAGTAAGTGCATCGGTCTGTCATCCTGAGCGGAGTGAAGGATGACAGAGAATTTTAGTCTTTTCAAGCCAGTTTTCCTGCTGACAGCATCTGTCCTTACTATCCCTTTTGCCTATATATCCCTTTATCCAATGTGCCGCGCGCAGCAAGGCACTTCCATCAACTAGCATCTAATGTCTAGTGCCTAGTAACTTCCTGCTCTAGTGCCCAATAACTAACAACTAGTAACTATCAGCATAGCGAAAGTGCGGATGGTTGTCAAAGCCCCGCTACACGGCGACGGGCGCGACCACCTTTTTTTCGTTCGAAGCGGCAGTAGGCGGCGATGATGCCGATGCCGACGACGAGCACGGCGGCGCTGACCAGCAGCACGTTGTCCATGCCGCCCATCACAGCGGGATCGAGGAACGGATAGACATAGAACTGGCGCAGCGCGGCTGCAATCTGCGCGTAGAAGAGATAGCCAAGAGGATAAATCGATATGGCCGAAAGGGTCAAGAGCGGCCGCCCGATATTGTTTTTTGTCAAAAAAGGCGTTTTGAAGTAGAAGAACAGCACGATCAGGGGATGGACGGCGTGCAGATAAACGGACTGGATATCGCCGACATAAAGCTGTTCGGAGGTGAACAGGGAAAACGGGATCACGCCCGCGTAGTACCCTAAACCGACAATGGTGACATACGCGGCTGCGGCAGTTTTCACCGCCGGATGGAAGAGAAAATGTTGAAGTTGACGTGCGCCGCAATAACTGATACCGATTAAAATAAAATAGAGGCCGGTCAGCAGTGCGACTTGATTTGTAAAATAAGCGTATTGGTTCAGAAGATCCGTCCAGGTACAGTCCGTATTGAAGAGCATCCAGTATACAGAGAAGAAGATTGCGGTCGTTCCGAGGGTTATAAGCAAAACGCCTTTTTTGTAATTCATCCTGATCACCTCTGCCCACAAGATACCGCCCGATGATCAATTGAACGTCAACGAAACCGCGAAAATCAGGCTATGTAATACATTGAATAAACAGCGGCGACAGCAAAAACTTTTTGGCAACCCCGAAAAAAGTTGTGCGGCGACCAATCGCATTTGTTTACTTATAATTTATTTTCTGCGTGTATTCTTGTGTTATGCTGTAAAAAAAGATAAGCTTTCGTTATCACATATTATCGGGAAAGAAGGATCCTTTCATGCAACGTGCTTCAAAAAGCAAAAAATGGCTGATCATCAGCATCGCGGCGGTGCTGGTCATCGTGCTGGCCGTCGCGCTGCTCAGCGGCGCGGGGTCGGCGAACCGGACCACGCCGGCGCTCATGGCCACCGCGGAGACCGGCGCTATCACCTCGACGGTTGTCGGGTCGGGCAGCCTCGAATACGGCGAGAACCTCAACATACTGCTGCCGCTCGACCTGAAGGTGAACAAAGTCCACGTCGCGGCGGGCGATTACGTCGAGCCGGGCGATGTGCTCGCGACCTTTGAGCCGGCATCGGTTCAGACCCAGATTGAGGCGCTTGAGGACGAACTGGAGAGCATCGACGCCGACATCAACGGCAAGAAGGGCTCGACGGTCTCGAGCTATGTGTACGCCAACGTGTCGGGCCGCGTCAAGGCACTGTACGCCGAGAGCGGTCTCGAGACCGCCGACGTCGTCGCGGACAACGGCGCGCTGATGGTGCTTTCCATCGACGGCAAGATGGCGGTCGACATCGTCGCGCCGGAGGAACTCGAGGTCGGCGACACCGTGACGGTCGTGCTGCCGGACGAGAGCACCAAGACCGGCACCATCGAAAAAATCAAGAACGGCGTCTGCACCGTGACGCTGACCGACAACGGGCCGGAACTCGGCGCGACGGTTAAGATCAAACATAACGACGCCGAGATCGGCAGCGGTACCCTCTACATCCACCAGCCCATCACGGTTCTGGGCACCACCGGCAAGATCAAGACGGTGCATGTGTCGCTGAACAGCTGGGTCGGCAAGGGCAACACGCTCGTCACGTTGGAGGACGTCTCGTTCTCGGCCGCGTACCAGGAACTGCTGGCGCAGCACGAACAGGTCGCCGCGGCGCTGGCCAATCTCGTGACCATCTCGCGCACCAACTCACTGATCGCCACGACGAGCGGCGTGGTGCAGAGCGTCAACATCAAGGACGGCAGCAAGACCAGCCAGTCCTCGGGCTCGACCGGCCAGTCCGGTAGCGATTCCTCGGCCGATCTCTCGGCGTACGGCATGTCCGCCGGAGCGGAAAACGGGAACGCGGTGACCCAGCTCGGCGCCGCGCGCACCGCGAACACCGCAAACACGGCATCCGTCCAACTGCTCGCCGCGGGCGGCGCCCCCGTCGACATCGACGACACGATGGTGCAGACGGGCCTCGCCGCGCTGACGCCGGTGACCGGCGGCACCCCGCTCGCCTCGGTGACCGGGACGGAGTTCAACGGCATCGTCACCTGGATGACGACCGACGTCATCTTCATGCCCAAAACCGTCTACAACGGGCACGTCACGCTGACCGCGAACACCGGCTACCGCTTCAGCGCGAACTATGTGCCCGACCTCGGCCCCGACGTCACGGTCAGCAAAGTGACCTACACGAACGGCAGCGCGCTGAACGGCTACGACATGATCGAGTTTGACGCAGCATACCCCGAGACTGCGGACATGGGACAGGGCGGATTTCCGGGCGGCACAGGCGGATTCGGCGGATTCGGCGGCTACGATCTGTCCGGTTTGACCGGGGACAGCGGCAGCGCGGGAACGGGTCTGAGCGGCGCGTCGAGCGGCGCCGACACCGCGAGCGATTTCCAGATGACGGCGCTTACCGTCGCGTCCGGCGAGCAGATGACATTGGTCATCGAAATCGACCAGCTCGACATTGGAGCGGTGCAAAAGGGGCAGAAAGCGTCTGTGACATTTGACGCGATCACCGGAAAAACCTTCCAGGGCGTCATCACCAAGATCGCGGATTCCGCGGCGTCCGGCAGCGGCGTCGCGCGCTACAAAGTCTCGATCAGCCTGCCGCGCGACGACGCGATGCGCGCCGCCATGAACGCGACGGCGACGATCACGGTCAGCGAGCGCGCCGACGCGCTGTGCATTCCGGCAGACGCGGTTCAAGAGGTCGGCGGGCGGGTCTTTGTGTACATCAAAAGCGACGACAAGGGCAATCTGTCGGGCGAGGTCGAGGTCGTGACCGGTCTTTCGGACGGCATCAACGTCGAGATCGTCAGCGGGCTGAAGGCCGGCGACGTCGTCTACTACAAGATCGCGGTGGCGCAGTCCTCGATGTTCTTCGGCGGCCCCATGATGACGGGCGGCGGCTCGGGCGACCCGCAGGGCGTCCGTAACGGGGGCTGACATGAGTATGATTGAAATGCGCGGCGTCTCCAAGATCTATCATGTGGGCGGCGAGGAAGTCCGCGCGCTTGACGGCATCGACATCTCGATCGAGCAGGGCGAATTCGTCTCGATCATCGGGCCGTCCGGTTCGGGGAAATCGACGCTGATGAACATCATCGGCTGCCTCGACACCGTCGACTCCGGCGAGTACATTCTGGACGGCCAGCCCATCGAGAAGTACTCCGAGGACGACATGACCAAGATCCGAAACCACAAAATCGGTTTTATCTTTCAAAACTTCAACCTGCTCTCCCGCATGAGCGCGGAGGAGAACATCGAGCTGCCGCTGATCTATCAGGGCGTGTGGCCGGCCGAGCGCCGGAAAAAGGTGGACGCCGTGCTTGAGCGCGTCAACCTGACCGACCGCCGCAAGCACAACCCGACCGAGCTGTCGGGCGGGCAGCAGCAGCGTGTCGCCGTGGCGCGCGCACTGGTCACGGAGCCCTCGCTGATTTTGGCCGACGAGCCGACCGGCAACCTCGACCAGAAGACCGGCACCGAGATCATCGAGTTGTTCCGGGAACTGCACGCGCAGGGCAACACCATCGTGCTTATCACGCACGATCCCGGCATCGCGAAGCAGGCGAACCGCTCGATTCATATCCTCGACGGGAAAGTGAGCGAGGTGAATTAGATGATAGTTCAGGCATTCAAGATGTCTTTCAAGTCGATCCTGTCCAACAAGATGCGCTCGTTTCTCACGATGCTGGGCGTCATCATCGGCGTCGTGGCGCTCGTCGTGCTGGTCTCGCTCGTCAGCGGCGCGTCCACCTCAATCACCGACGAGGTCTCCAGTCTCGGCAGCAACCTGCTGCAGGTGACCGTGACCGACGACAAATCCAACCCGCTGCGGCTGGCGGATCTCTCCCTGTTTACCGACAG
>JAVBVJ010000035.1:0-48487 GCA_031554355.1 Oscillospiraceae bacterium | reverse complement strand
TAGAATAAACGTAGAAATCGGGCATTTTGAGAATTTCCAGAAACCCGCAAACGCCCTGTTTCAGCGGGTTTGGTGGCTATTTTGGTTTCTCCGCCACGCGGTTTTCAAGACCGCCCCGTTATGACCGCTTCGGTACCCCTCCAAGGGTTTCGCCGTCTTATTTCGCGATCGCGTAGTCGACGCGGTCGACGATCGCGCCGTTTTGGATGTAGACCCGCTCGACGCGGCGCGCGATCTCGGTGACGATCTCGTAGTTGATCGTGTTGGCGATGCCGGCGACGTTGTCGGCGCCAATCGGAACGTGGTCGCCGAACAGCGCGACCTCATCGCCCATCCTCAGACTCAGGCCCGTCACGTCGATCATGGTGTAGTCCATGCAGACGCGCCCGATAATCGGTACCACCTTGTCGTTGACGTAGGCATATCCGCGGTTGGAAAGGATGCGCGGCAACCCGTCGGCGTACCCGATCGGCAGCGTCGCAATCGTCATGTCTCCGGTGGCGGTAAAGGTTCCGCCGTAGCTGATCTTCTCGCCCGCCCGGATGTTCTTCACCTGCGCCACAACGGTTTTGAGCGTCATGACCGGCTTCAGCGAGATGCGGTCGCTGTGTTTCCCGTTCGGCGTAAAGCCGTACAGCGAGATGCCGGGCCGCACCATGCTGTAATTGTATTCCGGATAATTGAGGACGGCGGCGCTGTTGGCGCAGTGTACGTTCTTGAACTGGAACCCGCGCCGGGTCATCTCGGTCAGCACCGTCGCGAAACGGCGGTGTTGCAGTGTCGTCTGGGCCAGCCCCACGTCGGTCAGGTCGTCGGCAGCCGCGAAATGGGTGAAGATACCGGTCACGCGGATGTTGGGCAGGTAGCAGATGCGCGCCAGCGTGATGACCAGATCCTCGGTGTTGCCGGTGGTGAACCCAAGACGGCTCATGCCGGTGTCCAGTTTGATGTGCACGTCGACGACGACGTTGTCCTGCCGCGCCTGTTCGGCCAGCGCCTCGGCGTACTCCTCGCTGTAGATGGTCTGGGTCAGCGACAGTTCGAACAGATCGCGCGCGCTCGCGGCCGGCGTGTAGCCCAATATCAGGATGGGCTTAACGATGCCGTACTTCCGCAGGTTGCGCGCCTCGATGATATTCGATACGCCGAACCAGTCACATCCGCTCTGCTGGAGCGTCAGCGCCACAGGACGCTCGCCGTGCCCGTAGGCGTCCGCCTTGACAACCGGCATCATCAACACGCCGCTGCTCGTCAGGGCTTTCAGCTGCTTGAAGTTGTACACCAGATTGTCGAGATCGATCTCCGCCCAGGTTCGTGTAACCTGCTTCATCAAACACCTCTAACGAATGTAATTGATGTGTCTCGGCAGCCCGTCCACAATGATCGGCGCAACCTCGCCGACGATCAGCGGGCGCGCGTAGTTGAAGAACTCTTTGGTGACGTGGTTGCCGTCCTCGTTGATCCAAAGCCGGGGAACGTCTTTCTTTTGGTTCGCGATAAACACGACGTCGGCCAGCCCCATTCTGCTCTGGTAGGGGTCCTCGTCGACGCGCTCGATGACGACCATCTTCGCGGTCTCGCCGATGTCGGCGGCGCGCACCGCGGCGACACCGACATGGAACGCCTCCTCGAGGTCGGTGCGGGACTGGAGATGCGCGGAGCAGCGCTGCAGCGACGAAAACTCGATCGCGCGAACCTTGCAGCCCAGCCGCGTGTTGGTGACGTCGGCCAATACCGACGCCGTGCCGGTCAGCTGCTTGTGGCCGAACGCGTCGGTGGTTCTGCCGGCGCTGTGGGTGTACTCGCAGACGTAGCGGCCGTCGTTCGTCCGCACGCCCTCGGATACCGCGACAAAGACGCTGCGGTTCCGCTTTTGGATCTCGGCGACGCATTCGATGTAGTGGTCGATATCAAAGGTCAGTTCCGGCAGGTATACCAAGTCGGGTCCGTTACAGTCGGGCCCGGTCGCCAGCGCCGACGCCGCCGTCAGCCAGCCGGCATCCCGCCCCATGACCTCGATGATGGTCACGACGTCCATGTCGTTGACCGTCGCGTCGCGGATGAGCTCCTTGACCGAAGTCGCGACGTATTTCGCCGCGCTGCCGTAACCCGGCGTGTGGTCGGTGATGACGAGATCGTTGTCGATGGTCTTGGGCACGCCGATGAACCGGATGTCGCTGTTGATGCGCTCGGCGTACTGCGCGAGCTGCGCCGTCGTGTCCATCGAGTCGTTGCCGCCGATGTAGAAGAAATAGTCCACTTTCAGACTGTTCAGCGTCTTGAACAGCTTTTTGTAGATGTCCTCGTCCTTCTCCAGCGAGGGCAGCTTGAAGCGGCAGGAACCGAGATACGCCGACGGCGTGCGTTTCAGCAGCTCGATGTCGACGTCGTTGTGGATGTAGTCGTACAGATCAATATAGCGCTCGTTGAGCAGGCCCTCGATGCCGTTGCGCATACCGTAGATTTTGTCGCAGCCCAGATCCCGCGCGGCGCGAAAAACGCCCGCAAGACTGGCGTTGATGACCGAGGTCGGTCCGCCGGACTGCCCTACGATGATGTTCTTGTGTGCCAAATTAGGCCTCCTTTGCCGCGGCGGCATCCTGTGCGCTGACTGCGCTCTCGATGGATTTCAGATATCCCAGAACCTTTTCGCTCAGATCCCGCAGCGTTCCTTCTTCGAACGGCGACGGGACGTTGGCCTCGTTCAGCAGCGTCACATAGTCGCGCGTGCCGGCCTTGTTGATGATGTCCATGTAGTCCGCCCACGCGCCGTCGCGGTCGGCGTTGATCTTGTTCCAGAACGCGAGCGCGACGTACTGGGCCAGACAGTAGTCGATGTAGTAGAACGGATCAAGATAGATGTGCAGCTGGCGCTGCCACATGCCGCCGTCCTTGTAGTGCTGCAGGTCGCCGAACTCGACGTCGGGGCGGTAGATTTTTTCAAGGCGCAGCCACTCGGCGTTGCGCTGTTTCGGCGTCCAGTCGGGGTTCTCGTAGATGGAATGCTGGAAGTGGTCGACGAGGCAGCCGTAGGGCCAGAACTCCAGATTGCCGGATAGATGCGAGTAGTAGAACTTCTCCGTGTCCTCCTTGAAGAACAGTGGCATCCACGGATAGGTGAAGATCTCCATCGACATCGAGTGGATCTCGGCGATTTCGTAGGTGTACTCCATCTGAGCGAGGTAGTCGTATTTCCGGCAGGCGACGTAGCTCTCGAAGGCGTGGCCGCACTCGTGGGTCAGCACCTCGATGTCGCCCTGTGTTCCGTTGAAGTTCGCGAACACGAACGGCGACTGGAAGTCGGGCATGGTCGTGCAGTAGCCCCCGTTCGCCTTGTTCTCTTTGGACAGCACATCGAACAGCTCGTGCTCCAGCATGTAATTCATGAATTCGCCGGTCTCGGGCGACAGCTCGTTGTACATCTTCTTGCCGTTCTCGAAGATGACCTCGGGGCTGTCCTTCGGCGCGGGGTTTCCGCTTTTAAAGTTGAACGCGCGGTCCCACCACTTGGGCTGGTCGACGCCGGTGCGCCGGTACTGCATCTCGAGCAGTTCCGTGACGCCGGGCACGACGTCCTGTACGACCTGACGGCGGAACTCCGCGACCTCGTCGGGGCCGTAACAGTTGCGGGTTCTGCGGCAGTACGCCATCTCGACAAAATTGTTGAAGCCCAGCTTCTTCGCCATTCCCGCGCGCAGCTTGACCATCTCGTCATAGATGCGGTCGAGCGTCTCGGCGTTGTCGGCAAAGTACTGCCCTTGCGCGCGGGCGGCGGCCTCGCGGACGGCGCGGTTCTTCGAGATCATGTAGGGGCCCAGCTGCGGCAGTGTCAGCGTCTTTCCGTCGAACTCGATGCGGGCGGACGCGGTCAGCGCCTGATACTCGCTGCACAGGGCGTTTTCGCGCTGCAGCTCGGCGATGATCTCGGGCGACACGGCCTTGGCCTGCATCTCCATGTTGCGGATGGCGACATCGCCGATCACCGCGGCGAGATCCGCGCGGAACGGCGACTGCGCGATGATGTCGGCAAGCTGGGCAAAAACCGCCATGACCGCGGGCAGTTTCTCGTCGTAGTAATCGCGCTCTGCGGTGTAGTACGCGTCGGCGGTGTTGACGGTGTAGCGGACGTCGCAGAGCTGCTGCATCGTCATCAGGTGACCCTGAAAAGCGTCGAAGATTTTATAGTTGTCCAACACCGTCTGCGCGTTCGTCGCATTGCGGATCGCCTCGACCGCGTTCAGCAGTTCCGCCGGTACCGGATCGAGAATGATCCGCTCGTAAACCTGTTCTGAAAACTTCCCTTTCATTTCAAAACCTCACTTAATCGAAATCTTTTTGATTATACCATATGCGCTTGTATTTTACAAAGTAATTTAGGCAATACTACGCTTGAATTTTGATTACAAGGAGAGAAACCATGAACGGACAACCGCTGCTCAGCGCCATCCGGAAAAACGCGGAGCTTGGCAAGAATATGATGGAGACCACCCTCCCGCTGGTGAAGAACAACGATCTGCGCGCTGTCGTGCAGGTGCAGTTCGACGAGTACAACCGCTTTTTGATGTCCGCGGACACCTTGCTGCGCGCGAGCGGCGAGATCAGCCAGAACGCCGTCGTCGCCCGGGTGATCGACTCGGTCTCGGTCGGGATCAACACCCTGACCGACAAGAGCACCCAGAACATCGCCCAACTGCTCGTCGACAGCACCGTGAAGGGACTGCGCGAGATCGACGGCGCGATCGAACGGTACGGGCCCGCCTCCTCGCCCGAGACGATCAATCTCGGCACCACGCTGCGCGACTTCCTGAACCGCAACCACCGCGAGCTCAAACGCTTCGCCTAGACCGGACGTATCCCAAAAACAAACAGCAGCCCCGGGGCTGCTGTTTTATCTTGTGTCCGGCGCGGTTCAGCAGCCGGGTCCGTCGCAATCATCGTCGTCATCGTCGATGTCGGTGCGGTATCTTCTGCGGCTCGGGAACAGCGCGTAATAGATCGGGATCGTTAGGAATACGACCCAGCCCGGATGCCACGCTCCCCAGTAAAAACCGATGAACATGAACGCCGCCGTCGCCACGATCGGATAGGCGAACCGGTGGGGGTCGCGTTTGAGAATCGCCTCGACCAGCGACGAGAGAATCCACACGCCGAAGATCGGCAGCAGCATCCAGATGACGTTACCGGTGAAGTACCACAGCAGGATCGCCGCGATGACGCCGACAACGGCGAACGGGAAGCGCCGCCAGAACGGCTTGCGCCACGAGTCGCGGTCGTATTCCTCGCCGTTGACAACCACCTTTCCCTTGGGGCCGACCTCGACGTGGTCGCCGTCCTTGCTGTTGACATAGATGCCGTCCCAGCCGACGTGTACCTCGTCCCTGTCGTTCTTGACATGAATCCCTTTGCGGCTGATGTCGACGTAATCCGGTTTCGGCTCACCGCTTTCGGCGTTTCCCCGGTAGTTGATATCCTCTCCGTCCGTCTTTAACAGCTCATCTAAAGATACGCCGTAAAGTCTCGACAACATGATTAAATTGTCGGTGTCGGGGGAGGCCTCTGCGCGCTCCCATTTGCTGACTGCCTGTCTGCTGAGCCCCAAAAGTTCCGCTAATTGCTCCTGCGAGTAGCCGTATTTCTTTCGCAATTCTACCAGACGATTCGCAATGTCCACCGTCATGTTTTCGAACCTCCATCTCGTTGTGATAGCCCGATTATAGCGAGTTTCGGGGCGGTTGCGCTATACATTCTGCTTTTCAATTCCGCAACTGGCGGTTGCATTTTGTGGTTTTCGGGCAATTACGCCTCCAAAACCAGCTCCGCGGCATCCACTTCCGTGCGCGCGGGGATCGAGTCGGACGCGCCCGCTCTGCCGACCGCGATCGAGGAGGCGATGCTGGCCAGTTCCAGCGCCCGCGGCACCGCGAGGCCCTCCGCCGTCGCCGCCAGAAAATAGCCGGTAAAGGTGTCGCCCGCCGCGGTGGTGTCGACAACCGGAACACGGTAGATGCCGTGCCGCGCCTGCTGCGCGTCGTCCTGATACAGCACCCCTTTTTTACCGAGCGTCAGCACGACGCGGCAGCCGGGATACCGGCGGCGCAGCTCGGCCGCGATGGCCTCGGGCTGCTCGCGCTGCGTCAGCGCGAAACCCTCGATCTCGTTGAGGATAAACCACTGCACCGCAGTGAGCGCCGGTTCCGCCGCCAGCGCCTTGGTGATCGGCGAGGGGTTGAGCGCGACGCACAGGCCCCGTGCAGCCGCCTGTTCCAGCAGATATCCCAGATTGCTGATCTCGTTTTGCAGCAGCAGAATGTCGCCCCGCGCAAAGCCGCTCAACACCCGGTCGATGTCCTCTTTCGTGATCTGCTGGTTCGCGCCGCCGAAGATCAGGATGCAGTTTTGCCCGCCCGGGTCGACCTGAATGATCGCATGTCCCGTCGGTGCCGCGTCGTCGGCCATCAGATACGTCGTGTCGACGCCGCTCTTTTCAAGCTGCGCCTTCAGCGCGCCGCCCTCCGGCCCGATCTTCCCTGCGTGAAATACCTGCGCGCCCGCCTTAGCCAATGCGATGGACTGGTTCAGCCCCTTGCCGCCGCAGAACTCCTTCCGGTCGTCCGCGGACAGCGTCTCGCCCGCCCGCACAAAGTGGTCGACGTGATAGACGTAATCCAGATTCAGCGATCCGAAACATAGAATTTTCATGGCGCTCTCCTACATTTTATGCGGCAGCAAAAACCGGCCGCGCAATTTCTCTGTATCGTTTTCGTCCAGCCCCAGTTCCGCCGAAAAATAATCCTGCAACACGGGGTACCGCTCCTCGATGGAATCCATAAAGTACGCAAAGCTCTGCTGTTGGACGCCGTAGATGCCGGTGGACACGCGCTCGGCGTTTTCCGGCGACAGCGTCTCGTTCAGGATCGCGCGGTACTTCTCGACGGTGCGTCGGCGCGCGTACAACGTCGCCATGTAATCCGCCTCGACCGTCTCGCGCGGCACGCCGAGCGCCAGCAATATCAGCGCCGCCGCGATGCCGGTCCGGTCCTTGCCCGCGACGCAGTGAAACAGCAGCGGCGGAGGATTCTCGTCCAGCAGCAGCCGGAAGAACTGCCGGTAGCCCGCGTTGTTCAGCGCGATCGTCTTGTAGAGGTTCTCGAGATAGTCGTAGCCCTCCTGCACCGTGTCGTCCCGCAGCGACCGGATGTACTCCTGTGTGATCGCGACGTGCTTCGCGTCGGTGTCCGCGGCCAGCGGCAGCAGGTTGAGGTGCGCCGCGCCGCGAATCCCGGGGTCTGGCCGCGCCGCGATCTCGTAGGGCTGCCGGAAATCGACAATGGTATTCAGCCCCAACTTCTGGATGACCGCAAGCTGTTCCCCGTCCAGCGCCGCAAGCTCCGAGCTGCGGTACAGCACGCCGTATTTCACAAAATGCGCGCCGTCCGCCGTGTCGTAGCCGCCGAGATCGCGCGCGTTGGTTCTGCCGTCGTCGAACAGCAGGCGCGGCGCGACGACCGAGTACCCGCCCGCGTCCGAAAAGAGGTGGTAGTAGCAGCGCTTTTTGCCCAGCGGGTTGGCGGCGACCGTCTCGCCCTCAAATGCCGGAAACTCGTTGTCGTCGGTAAAACCGTAGGCGGCCTTCGACCAGTAGATGCGGTTGCTGCCGGGCAGCCCGGTCGTGATGCGGCAGCCGCCGTCCGCGCACAGTGTCGCGGTGTAGTGTTCCTTCATGGTGTGCCCCCAACTCTTAAAAATACATAAACAACTGGCACGGAATCATGCCGTTGTACAGCTTCCGGCGGCGCGTTGCCTTTTTGCCGATCAGCTTCTCGAACTCCGGATGATTCGTGATGATGTACAGACCCTTGTTCGGCTGCGAGAGCACGCGCTTGCCGAACGCGCTGTACAGCCGCTCGACCGCGTCCTCCTCCATCAGCCGCTCGCCGTATGGCGGGTTGGCCAGCACGATGTCGCCCGCGCGCGGCGTAAACTGCGTCGCGTCGCCGACCGAGAACACGATGTCCCCGCCGACGCCCGCGCGTTTCGCGTTCTCTTTGGCGAGCGCAACCGCCTGCGCGTCGATGTCCGACCCCTGCCCCGAAAAGCCGGTGTCCCTTTTGACGGCGGCCGCCGCCTCGTCCTTGATCTCCCGAAACAGCGCCGCGCCGAGAAAGTCGTACGCCTCGCCCGCGAATTTCCGTTTTAAGCCCGGTGCGATGTTGCGCGCCCGCATCGCCGATTCAATCAGCAACGTGCCCGAGCCGCAGAACGGATCGGCGACAAGGCTGTCCGGAAAGACGCGCGCCAGATCCGCGATGCCCGCCGCCAACGTCTCTTTGATCGGCGCCTCGTTGCGCAGGGGGCGGTATCCGCGTTTGTGCAGGCCGTCGCCCGTCGTGTCGAGCATGATCGTGCACTGATCCTTGATGATGGAGAACTGGATGCGCTTGGTGACGCCGTCCTCCGGCAATATATCGGCGCCGTGATCCCGCTTGAGCCGCTCGACGATGGCTTTTTTCAGAACCGACTGGCACGCCGGCACGCTGGTCAGTGCGCTGTTGAGGGTGTATCCCTTGACTGGGAACGCCTCACTTTTGCCGACGATCTCGCCCCACGGAATATCGGACGCGCCGTCGAACAACGCGTCGAAGTCGGGCGCGGGGTAGGTCGCCAGCACAATCAACACCCGCTCGGCGGTGCGCAGCCACACGTTCGCCTGCGCGAGATCCCGCGCGTCCGCCGTAAAATAGATTCTGCCGTCCTCCGCCGCAATCTCCCGCATCCCGAGCTTTTTCAGCTCGAATGTCAAAATCGATTCCAGCCCGAACCCGCAGGTTACCACTGTTCTGTAATCCATAAAACTCCTTTAAAAAGACGCCGCGGCGATTTGCCGCGGCGCCTCTTCAATTATATATTATAAAACTTCCGGAATCAACAAGCCGTAGTCGTCATCTTTGCGGCGGTAGACCACACAGACGGAATCGGTGTCGGCGTTGAGAAAGGCAAAGAAGTTGTGGTTCAGCATGTTCATCTGAAGAACCGCCTCCATCACAGACATCGTCTTGACGGCAAAGCGTTTTTCGCGGACGATGCGGTACTCCTCGTCGACCACATCCCCACCGAATCCGAATTCCGCCATATCGGCGGCTTCGGCCCGTTTGATGCGGGTACCCAGCTTCTCTTTGTTCTTGACAATTTGCTTTCCGATCATGTCGGCGGCGTCGGAAAACGCGGTCTCCATGTCGGGCGCCGTGCGCTCGGAGCGGTAGATAAAGCCTCTGCTCTTGACGGTGATTTCCACGATCTGCCGTTCTTTGTTGTCGAGTGTCACCGTCACGTTGCACTCGGCATCCTTGTCGAAAAAGCGGTCAAATTTCGCCATGCGCTTCTCGACCAATGCGATAAAGTTTTGCTTGAGGTTCACTTTGCGACCCAGTGTTTTAACGATCATTCTATGCACCTCCCTGGTCGGTAATTGGGTTTTTGCTGAATAAAGTATAACATTTTGATAACAAAAAGAAAAGAACTATTTGTGAACCGCGCGCGAGTTTTGTCGCATAGTTTGTGTTTTTTCACCGCTTTCTTCGACACATTCCCCCACGCTGTTTCGGTAAGATAGAGGTGCATTCCCTCTGTAACCTTATTTCTTTTCGTCGTCCCCAAAGGGGCGGCATTTTTTTGCCCTTTTTTCGGTTTATGGTATAATATTATATCTTTTTACACGAGGTCGCGCCATGAAAAAGGCCGCCGTTCTGCTGTTGCTCGCCGTGATGCTGCTGACCGCCTGCCGCGCTGAAACGCCGCGGACCTACGGCGTCTTTATCGGCGCGGATTTCTCCGACGCAGCGCTGCTGCGCAGAGCATCGGGCTGCGACCTCGTCGTCGTCGACGGCCAGCAGCTGCCCGCCGACGCGCTCCCGGCGCTGCACGACGGCGGCGCGGTCGTCTACAGTTACCTCAACATCGGGGCGCTCGAAAATTTCCGCCCCTACTACGACACCTACGCCCATCTCGCGCTCGCTCCCTACGAAAACTGGCTCGAGGAGTTCTGGGCCGACGTCGCCGACCCCGACTGGCAGCAGTTCCTGATCGGGCGCGCCGCGGCACTGGCGCAGGACGGGATCGACGGCTTTTTCCTGGACAACTGCGACGTCTACGCGCAGTTCCCGCGCGAGGAGATCTACCGGGGGTTGCTGACAATCTTGACGGGCATCCGCGCGCTCGGGCTGCCGGTCATCCTCAACGGCGGCGACCTGTTCGTCCAAAAGGTGCTCGCGGACGAGGACGATCTCCCGGCGCTGTTCACGGGCGTCAATCAGGAGGGTGTGTACACGACCTACGATTTCGCGCGCGGGAAAAGCGGCGCGGCCTCGGCCGAGAACCTCGCTCACTATATTCCCTACCTGCACATGCTGACCGAACGCGGCATCGACGTCTATCTGCTCGAGTACACCACCGACCGGCGGCTGATCCGGCGCATCGCGCAGGCCTGCGACGAATACGGCTGGCAGTTCTATGCCGCCCCCTCGATCGAGCTGGACAAGTAGCAAGTGTTTATTGACACCGCAAACCGCTTGTGATACTATATATTAGCTGATCGTTCGGGTCGCGGAAAACGAACCGGCCGCAGCACAAATGCGCTTGTAGCTCAGCTGGATAGAGTGACTGGCTACGAACCAGTAGGTCGGGGGTTCGAGTCCCTTCAAGCGCACCACTCGTCGCGGACTGCACTTCAGTTCGCGACGATTTTATTTGGTTAGTTTGGTTAATATCGCCGCTCACCCGTTCCGTCGCTCCTCGTTGTTCCGCGAAAAGGCACGGCTGGCGTCGTCTATTCGCTTGCGACGGCCCGCAGGACTAGTGTCGAGGGCGTGCCCCGCCCGAGACCAAACGCGCTCATTTACGCCTCCTTGCCTACCACCTTTTCGCGGGAGGTCAAGGGCAAGCGCAAGTTCAAGTGAAAGACATCGCGTTATATGTTGCTCAATAATCTTATCAAGACCACCTACTCAAGTTAAACTATTGAAAAAACGTTGATAGGAGCCTGCCTGTGTTTCATGTTGTTCTTGTTCTTCCCGCGCTCATTTTCCACATGAGAATAGTGCTCGACCGTTTGAACCGATGCCCGTCCGAAGTCACCTTGTATTGCTTCCAAATCACCCTCGCTGATGGACAGCTTGATATGTATGGCTCCCAACTTATGCAAGCTCCATGACAGCAAAAGCGGCAGCAATTTAGCTGCAACTGTTTTGCTGCCTATTGGCCATGCTTATATAACCCGGAGGAATGTCTAAAAAAGTAGAAAAAAGTCGAAAAAATAGAGTTTTCGACTTTTTTCTTGTACAATTATGGTGGTTCGGAGGCAACTTCTTAGGTCCGAGAGATTGTTGTTTTTGATGGGGTAGTATGTAGAAAGAATCTGACAGGGGAATTACTATGTTGCTATTGTATTTAAGCCTAATTGAAAATGATCAGGACCGTGAAAAGTTTGAGTCTATATATTTACAATATAGAGATTTGATGTTCTATATTGCAAACCAAATTCTGCGCGATACATACTTGGCTGAAGACGCGGTACATCAGGCATTTATTAAAGTCATTAAGAATCTCGATAAAATTGAGGATATCTCCAGTGCCCGGACAAGGAGTTTCATTTCGACCATTACTAAAAACTGCGCCTTTGATGAGTACAAAAAGCAAAAATCGCAGCTTTCTGTACCCATAGAGGATATGGAAGAGGTTTTATTTGATAAGGAGGATTTTGCCTCCGACAACGATTTGGCAAAGATTATACACGGAATGGCGGCTATTTACAGAGACGTTTTGGTTCTTATGTATCATCAGGGATTTACGGTAAAGGAGATTGCCAAAATTCTTAACATTCAGGAGAATGCCGTAAAAAAGCGCCTGGACCGAGGCCGGCGAATGCTGGCGGAGCAGCTTGAAAGAGAGCATGTAACCTTATGACACGAACCCTATCGGAAGAGGCGATACGTGCCGCGGTTGTAGAAGTGGCGGAGGCGGAGATACTGTATTACAGCCATCTTGAAATGCCAAAGCATCACTTCTCGCTGGATTTTGAACGCCGCATGCGGATCCTTATAAAAAGAGCGTTCGGAATGTCGGGACAGGTCCGGTTCACGTATCTTCATCGCCGGGCCGTTGCGGTCGCTGTTGCGATTGTATTGGCGCTCGCGGCCCCGATGAGCGTGTCCGCGGTTCGGACAGCCGTTTTCAATTTAGTGGAAGAAATTTATGAAAAGTTCACGCACTATTTCTTTCAGTCCGATGATCCGCAGCAGGAATCGGTCGGTTTGTTTGTTGAACATGTGCCGACATATATCCCCGAGGGATACCAGTTGGTCAACAAATCGAGAGTTGACCAAATATTTTTAGAGTATAGATGCAATTTAGACATCATTACGTTTTATCAACTTCGCATCAGTGATTTTTCCATGAATTTCAATACGGAGGGAATTGAAGTGGAACAGATGGCTTTTCGAGGCTGCGAAGCACAATACTTTTCCAGCGCGGGATTACAGTACCTGTTCTGGTACGATGATGAATACAGTTATGTTATCGTATCGTCTTTAGACCGGGAAACCGTTTTCAGAATCGCGGAAAGTGTAAAATAAACAAATTATTTGGCAAATTTTGTAGAAAAGGTCGAAAGTTTCATGCTTTCGACTTTTTTGTACCTATTTTGTCTTTTTCAGGGGTTATATAAGTAAATTCCGAAATAATTTGGAGGAATCCCATGAAAAAGATCATCGTATTCATTCTTTGTTTGACCCTGCTCTTTTGTTTCACCGCGCCCGTAAGCGCATTGGAATCGTCGAGTTCAAAAGGGGTAATTGTTATTCAGCGGTACACTTGTCTCGCTACCGCATCCAGCACTCTCAGCATAAGCGGCAACACCGCAACCGCGACAGGGATTGCTACTACGCATTCAGGATCTTCGCGGATTACTGTCACATCAACACTTCAAAAGAACGTAGGCGGTGTTTGGCAGAATGTTTTGGGCGCGTCATGGTTCAGAACCCTTACAGCAAGCTCTCTTATTGTAACCGGCTCAACCACGATTTCAAAAGGCACCTACCGCGTGGCAACCACCTACAGCGCATATTGCTGCGGTAAAACTGAGAGCGGCACCGTTTACAGCGTTGAGAAAACGTATAGTTAATCCTGACCAATTTTAAAATCAAGAATTACTTTTATTCACGCAGTCAGCATATCAAATTTATTAAATAGTCGTCTTCCTGATGGGCAGAGGTCTTCTATCTTTTAAGTAGAAAACCTCTGTCCATTCAAATTCATTAGAAATTTCAATATTGAACTAAACTTATTAAAATGGTACTGATTGGTTAAACACATTGATTGTTTGCAGATCAAAGAAGGTTTCTGGAGCATGTTCAGGACAGCGAAGAGACGAACGCACTGAAGGAACAACCGAAAGTAGCATGATGCAAGGGCAAGTTCAAGGATTAGCTTCTTTTGCGGACTGAGCTTCGGTTCCGCGTTCTTATTGGGCTTGGGACTCGAACCCGCGAGGGCACGCAGGCGCTTCGTATCCACTGAGGAGGATACGGGCGTTTTTCTCATAATGATCGGAAAAACGCCCTTGTGTAAAAACTTCGCCGCGGTTGTGGAAAACAGTTGTTCGTTCAAGCCGTTACTGATTCTCGACTGTTTGCTCTTCCTTTCGAACATGGTATACTATGGAAAACTTGTTAAAGAGGAGCCCTTCTATGTTTCATGTTGTTCTTGTTCTTCCCGCGCTAATTTTAGTTGTCGCGATAATGACGATGCTATTGTTCGTTGCCGTGATCGTGGTGGCCAGCCTGATCGGCGGTGCTTCGAGCGCGCTCTTTGTTAAAAATAAATCCGCGCGGCGGCTGCTGCTCGTCGGCTTCGCCATCATCTCCTTTGTCGGACTGGTGCCGCTGCTTCCTTTTATTATGGGATATCTGAGTGTGTCGCTGAACTATATCGTCGCGGCCATCATGATGGTGACCGTCTGCGTCACCGGTCTTTCTGTCGCGGGGATCCGCTTTTCCAACGCCATCCGAAACAAAGCCGGCAGAGTCATCCTCAAAGTCCTGTTCTGGATCGTGCTCGTGCTCGCTGTTCTCGTCACGATTGTGACCCCGCTGATCAGCAATTATCTGGTGTCGCGGCTTCCGTGACGGACAATATCCTGACAGCGCGTTTTCGGACACGGTTTTGTACCGCGCTTCAAGCGATCCTATAAAAAAACGACCTCGAAGGTCGTTTTTTTGTGCAGATACTGCGCACGGCGATGCGCTCGCAATGACAGATTTCCGCCTTTCTCTCGCCCTTATATCCAGAATGCCGCGCGATGCGCGGCATTCTTTGAACCGGTTCCGACAGCCGGTAACTGTCAACGGAAATTATTCCCCGATCATCTGCTGCACCAGTTCGCGGTTGTGCCAGAGCGCGCAGCCGCCCTCGCCCTCCTTGAGCAGGTGGTGGTTCTCGCGCACGGCGGACAGCGTCTTGGAGGCCAGCGCCTCTTTCAGCGTCGCCGTCTTGAGGTTGCGGTCCGAGAACGGCGCGAAGGGGCAGGGCTCGACGTCGCCGCCGGTGCTGACGTGGACAAAGCCGCGGCCCGCGGCTAGACAGCCGCCGTACTGCTCCTCGTCGCCGGGGAACGGAATGAACAGCGCCGGATACCGCGCGGAGAACGCCGCCGCCGATTCCCGCAGCGTCCGCTTCTCCACCTTCGACAGCACCATCGGCTCGGTGCCGGGCTCGACGGGCACATACTCGACGAAGATAAACAGGCGGCAACCTTTCTGCAAAAACCGCTCGATAAACGCGGGGTCCAATACGTCGCCCAGATTTTGCGACGTCGCGGTCACCGAGATGCCGAACGGGACGCCGTCCGCTTTCAGGTCGTCCATCGCCGCGAGCACTTTCGCGTAGACACCGTGGCCGCGCCGCGCGTCGGTCTGCCGCTCGTCACCCTCGACGCTGAGCGCGGGGATGATGTTCCGGTGCCCGGCGAACCACGCGCGGCGGTCCGCGTCGAACAACGTTCCGTTCGTGAATACCACGCCCGCCAGCTCCTCGTGCGCGCCCAGCGCGTCCAGCCAGTCGCGGCTGAGCAGCGGTTCGCCGCCGGCCAGCATCACGATGCTGACGCCCAGCGCCGACGCCTCGTCCATCAGTTCGACGATGCGCTGCGGGGGCATCTCCTCGCCGCTCTTCTTTTTGGCGCAGGCGTAACAGCCCGCGCACACGAGGTTGCAGCTGTCCGTGGTGCTGATGATCATCAGCGGCGGCACCGGCACGTCCTGCCCCTGTTGGTAGCGCCTTTTTTCCGCCTCTTTGGTATGTTTCGAGATATTCGCGAACGCGCACGCGGATTTCGGGTACGCCGCAAAGATGCTCGCCGCCGTCTTGAGCGACACGTCCACTTTCCCCGAAAACAAGTTCTGATAGGTGGCCGTTGCCATCACTGCGCGCCCCCTTTACAGAGACCGTCCAATAGTTTGTACAGCAGCCGGTACAGATCCATCGCGTCCTTTTGCTCGAGCGCGATGCACCCCGCCATCTTCATCGGCACCTGCGCGGCCTGCTCTTTCAGCGCCTCGCCCGCCGCGGTGATTGTGATGCTGACCAGCCGCTCGTCGGCGCCGGAGCGCGCGCGCTGCACGAAACCCTTGCTTTCCAGCCGCTTGAGCAGCGGCGTCAGCGTCCCGGAATCGAGGTACAGATACCGGCCGAGCTCGCCAACGCTGATGGTCTTGACGTCCCACAGCACCATCATCGCGATGTACTGTGTGTAGGTGAGGTCGATCTCCTCCAGAAAAGGCCGGTACCGCGCCACCACCTCTTTGGCGGCGGCGTAGAGCGGAAAACACAGCTGATTTTCCAGCTTCAGGATCCGGTCGTCCATCAAAGCACCTTCTCGATGTCGGCGGCGATGTCCCTGGGCTCGATGGTCGGCTCGAACCGCGCCACCACATTCCCGTCGCGGTCGATCAGGAATTTTGTGAAGTTCCATTTGATCTGGTTGTCGGCGTACTCTTTCTTGTACATCCCTTTCAGCATCACCTCCATGCTCTTCGCCTTGATGCCCTTGCCGAACCCCGTAAATCCCTTCTGCTCCGTCAGATACCGGTAAAGCGGGATACAGTCGTCGCCGCGGACGTCCACTTTCCGGGACAGCGGAAACGTTACGCCATAGCGCAGCGAGCAGAACTCCTCGATCTCGGTCTCGGCGCCCGGCTCCTGCCCGCCGAACTGGTTGCACGGAAACCCGATGATCGTAAAACCGCGCTCCCCGTACTGCTTGTAGAGCTCCTCGAGCCCCTTATACTGCGGCGTAAACCCGCATTTGCTGGCGGTGTTCACGATTAAAACCGCCTTGCCCCTGTAGTCGGACATCGGTACTTCTTTGCCCTCGATCGAGGTGTAGGAATAGTCGTAGAATGACATGGTTTCAAGCCCTTTCGATTTCTCGCAATTAAATTGTGTGCAATCATTATACCGCGAGTGCCCCGATTTGTCTACGGGTCGGCGCGGTTTATTTTGTATAGCGCAGATCTGCCTTCCCGCGGGAAACCGGCGCTTTCTTTTGTCGGCGGGCTGTGTTAGAATTTTTTTGTCACTACAATTCCGCAAATACAGTTCCAAACGAATCGAGGAGAGAATCATGGAGTACACCACATTTCAGTTGTCCGACATCAAGCCCGGCCTTCGGATGATCACGCTGAACAACCCCGAGCGCCTCAACGCGATCTCGTTCAAGATGGTCGACGAACTGCGCGCGCTGTTCACCGCGCTCCACAAGGACCGCGACTGCCGCGTCCTGATCATGACCGGCGCGGGGCGCTGTTTCTGCGCCGGACTCGACCTGCAGGAGATGAAGGACTTCGAGAAGCAGGAAAACCACACCGAGGAGATCTGGTACATCCAGAAATACCTCTCGGACGTCTACCAGATGATGCGTGCCATTCCCCAGCCCATCATCTGCGCGGTGAACGGCGCGGCGGCGGGCGGCGGCATGAGCTTTGCGATGGCCAGCGACATCCGCATCTGCGAGCCCAAGAGCAAGTTTATTCTGTCCTACGCCAACATCGGGCTGTCCGCCTGCGACATGGGCTCGAGCTACTTCCTGCCGCGTCTGGTCGGCATGTCCCGCGCGAGCGACTATATGCTGACGGGCCGCCCCGTGCTCGCGGAGGAGGCCGAGCGCGCGGGCCTTGTCTCGCGGATCGTTCCGTTCGACGAGCTGATCCCGACCGCCGTCGAGTACGCGGACATGATGCTCTCGAAATCGGATTTCGGTCTGCGGCTGACCAAGGAGGGCATCAACCTCGGCACCGACGCCGGCAGTCTCGCGAATCAGGTTCACGTCGAAAACCGCAACCAGTTTATCTGCTCGGTGATGGGGCCGTTCGACAAACATATCGAGTCCTTTTAGGCGGCATTGATTTTCGGGCACCGCGTCCGTTCGCGCACCGAACAATCGACAAACGAACCCCCGGTCGAAAGGCCGGGGGTTCCGCTATGGTTATTGTGATGCGAATCCGTTTAATGCTTCTCAATCGGGCGCGGCTCCGGCTTGATGACGAGGCGGCCGTCCACCCTGGCATCGGCCGTCTTCAGCGCGGGAAGGCACTCGTGCAATACGTCGAGCAGCGACGTCGACAGCACGACAAAGGGGCCGTTGCGCTGCGCCTCGCTCACAGGGAACCCGAAGTTGCTCTCGAAACTGCTGGAGTGGAACGCCTGCATCGCGACCCGGAACAGATCGTCGTCCGCCACCGGCTTTCCGTTGAAGTTAAAACTCTCGAAGGAATGACTGTCGCGGTCATAGACCACCGCCATGCCCTTTGAGAACTGATAAAACTCGGTGTGGTCGCCGGTAAAGCTGTCGTCGCGCAGCATGTGCAGATACAGCTTTTTCAGCTGCGCGCCGGTCAGCTTGACCTGCACAATCTTGTCGTCGAACGGCATCAGCTCCTTCATATCCAGCGCGGTCACCACCGGCCCACTCTCGTACTTGCGGATCGAGCCCGACCCCAGCATCAGCACATCGACCTTCAGCGAGTCCTGCAGCACGTCGCAGAAAAAATTACCGAGCTCGGTCTCGCGGTAGCGGTCGGGGTGGGTGAGGACGCGCGGGAACTTGCAGATTACCTTGCCGTACTTATCGCCGATCTCGCTCTGGAACGCGCGGATCGTCTCCGCCATGTTCTCGTCGACGGGGCAGTCCTTGCCGTTGATCTCGATCAGGTGCCATTCGAAGGTTTTTACGCAGTTGTTGTCGGTGTCGACCACGAGGTCGAAGCGGCCGATCTGGTCGGTGCCGACGCCGGCCTGCGCGATCAGGATCCCGTTGACCTCGGCGGGCTGGTCCATAATCGTGTGGGAGTGGCCGCCGATAATCACGTCGACGCCCCAATCGGGGTCGAGCAGCGCGGCGAGCTTTTTGTCCTCCTCAAAGCCGATGTGGGTCAGCAGCACCGTGAAATCGATGTCGATGGTGCGGTACGCGTTGCAGATCTTGCCGACCTCCTTCGCCGCGTCCTCGACGTTGACAAAGCTGCTCAGCAGATTGTCCTGCTTGATCGAGCCCATGACCGCCTCGGTGATGATGCCGATGAACATGACCTTCATGCCGTCGACTTCCAGAATCACGTGCGGTTTGAACAGACGGGTGTACGGCTTGTTGATGAACAGATTCGCGTTGACGATCGGGAACTTCGCGCAGCGCTCTAAAAACAGCAGATGGGTCAGGCCGTAGTCGACCTCGTGGTTGCCGATGGCCGCCACGTCGGGCGCCAGGAGGTTCATGATCTCGATGGTCGACAACCCCTTGTACTCGCTGTCGATGATCGACCCCTGCAGCATGTCCCCCGCGATGCAGTACAGCGTATTCGGAACGGTCTCGCGCACCAGCTTGACGTACCCCGAGAGGTGGGAGATGCCGCCGATCAATTTGTTGCCCGCCTCTTCACTCAGAAAATCGCCGTGCAGATCGTTGCTGTGTAAAATGGTCAGCTTTTTCTCGTTCATAGCCCCGGCTCCTTCAAATCATCATAATAGTAAAATTATACAGTTTTCGTGCAATATATTCAATAACTTTGTGATTTTCGGGCAACCCAACATTTTCGGGGGGCCGGCTCTTGATCGCAGATTCGCGCATTTTTGCAATACGCGTTAAATACTATTTGTATATTATCGTTTGATTCGTCGTACTGTATTGTCGGCGTCCGAATCCCCGAAACCCTGATCCCGAGCCAAAAACCCTGCCCCAACCGGTTCTGTTTCTTTGATCTGACAACTGAAAAAGAGCCCCCTGGGAGGCTCCTTTGATGCGGTCTTTTCAGTGTTTGACTTTCTTGATGATATCTTTGTTCAATTTGTCGCGCCAGCCCTCGGTGTAGGTTTTCGCGCTGGCCAGCAGTCCGTCGCAGAACGTCGCGACATCCTCGCCGGTGATGTCCAGCACCTTCTTGCCGTTCGCCGCACCCTCCTCGAACAATTCGATGAGGTCGTACTGGATCTTCAGCATGTCGTAGCCGTCTCCCGCCGCGAAGCTCCACATGTAATGCTGGATCTTCTCGAAGACGTACTGGTAGTCCTCCGGCAGCGCTTTGACGCGCGCCATCATCATTCGGTACTCTTTTTTGTCCCCGACCATTTTTTTGATGAAATATAGCATATTACCGCTTCTCCTTCAGCTCTTCTATTTTGGCGGCCAGAAAATCCCACCGCGCCCAGAACGCGCGCAGTTCGGCGCGCCCGGCGTCGCTTAAGCTGTAGAACTTGCGCGGCGGCCCCATGTCGGACGGCTTGCGCTCGGCTGCCACCCACTTGTTTTTCTCGAGCCGCAGCAGGATCGTGTAGACGGTGCCCTCCACGACATCGGTAAACCCCAGCGCGTTCAGCTGCCTTGTGATCTCGTAGCCGTAGGTCTCGCTTTTGCCGATGATCTCGAGCACGCAGCCCTCCAGCACGCCTTTTAACATCTCCGTTAAGTTTTCCAGTTGAATCCCTCCCGTCGGTCTTGATCCGGTATGTAGTATTACTAGCTACAAGTATATAGTAGTACTTACTAGCGGTTTTGTCAAGCGTTTTTTCAGTGCGATATTTGCACCGCTGCTTTGCGCGTGTTAAAACTTCCGCCACAGCGCTGAGCGCGCGGGTTCCGCTGCGAAAGCGGCAATCAAAAAGAACGCAAACCCGCAGGTTCGCGCTCCTCGTCTATGACGGAATGCCGCAACTCTTATTTTGCGTCGGGCGCCGAGATCTCCTGCTCCAGCGCCTCCCGTTTTTCGGCCTCCAGCAGCATCTCCCGCTCGAGGCGCGCCTCGGCGACCTCGCTCTTTTTGTCAAAGCGAATCATAAAGGACAGAAACGCGCGCAGCGCGATGATGGACGCCAGCACCAGAATCTCGGTGAAATCCTTGACCAGCACCGTGCGGAAGATCTCGGCGCCGAGCTTGAAGTCCAGTCCGAGCGCCAACGCGTCGAGCAGATCCTTTTTGATGCTGAAGTGTTTGTCGCTGAACAGCGACACGATGTACCGGTAGAGCGTCTGGAGCGATCCGATTAAAATAACCAGAATCCCGATGATCTCAAGGGCGTTGATCAGTGTCGGCAGAACATTGTGTAAGAATGCACCTAGCACAGAAGACCTCCCATCCGTTTAAACTGATAAAATTATTCTACCATTCACAAAAAAATCTTGTCAAGTTTTTATCAAAGTTATTTTTTCAAATATGTTTGGAACCGCTCTCCGTTTTGGGCGAGCGCTGTGCCTTATGCTTTTACATCCGTTGCGTACTTCCGGAGTCAAAGGATTTTATCCCGGATGTTGTGGTAGCAGTTTTCCGCGACTTTGTATATAAATGTGTTCTCTTCGTCGACGTTCTCGGCGTTCGGCGGCGTCAGGCTGAACACCGTGTCGGTGTCCTTCTGCCAGACGTAAAAGACCTGCTCCTCCTCCGGCGTCACCTGAATCCGCAGTACCAGCGCGGTTTCGGGCGTCGCCTCGTAGGGAAGCTGTTCCGCCGTCTCGGTCTGGAGCCAGGTCAGCACCTGCGTCGAAAACGCGAAGGTCTGGATTGTGGAATCGACGCCCGCCTCGGTGATGGTCACGAGCGGGATGTAGGGCTGCTCCGCCGCAGGAATCACGATGCGCTCGCCCGAGGTCTGACCGTTCGGCGTCCTGCCGCAGCCGGCCGCCAGCGCACAGACTGCTATAATTACAAAAATACATGATACTGCTTTTTTCACTTTGGTTGCCCTCCGATAGTTTATTTTATCATTTTTCCGCCCGCAGCACAAATGATTCCCGGCTGCCTCAGAAATCCACCATTTCGCCAAAGTTTTTGTTGTCTTTTCCAGTTGCGAAACGCATTTTATTGCGGTAAACTAATAGAGTACGGAATATGGAAGTGGGGTGCTGTTATGTTAATCGGACACATCGCGATCTACACCGATCAGCTGGAGACCTTGCGCGATTTTTATGTCACCTATTTCGGGGCGTCCTCCAACGACCTGTACGAAAACCCGCAGACCGGCTTCGCGTCGTTTTTCTTAAGTTTCGACGACGGCGGCGCGCTGCTGGAGCTCATGCGCCGTCCCCACATCATCAGCAAGGCCGAGGGCCGCAACATCGGCTACGCGCATCTGTCGATGTCCGCCGGCAGCACCTCGGCGGTCGATTCGCTGACCGAACGGCTTCAGCGCGATGGCTACACGGTGCTGAACGAGCCGCGCTTCACCGGCGACGGGTTCTACGAGAGCGCCGTCCTCGATCCCGACGGCAACGAGGTCGAGATCACCGTATAACACACATCAAGCCGCCGCAACGGCGGCTTTGTAAGGAGCCTCTATGCTGCAAACGGCCTCCCGATGGAAAACACAAATCGAGCGCGGCGACGCCGACGCTTTTTTCCGCGCGCTCTATCCCGACCGGTTCCGCGACCAGTCCGCGCGCTATCTCGGCCTGCTGGCGGAATTCGCCGACCGGTTCGGCGAGACGCCGTGCGGCATCTTCAGCGCGCCGGGCCGCACCGAACTCGGCGGCAACCACACCGACCACCAGCGCGGGCATGTGCTGGCGGGCGCCGTCACCATGGACATGATCGCGGTGGCCGCGCCGCGCAGCGACACGACGATTCACCTGATCTCGCGCGGGTTCGAGCCCGACTGCGTCGACACGGCGGATCTCGCCGTCCACCCCGACGAGATCAGCCGCTCGGCGGCGCTGATCCGCGGTGTCGCGGCGGGATTTGCCGCGCTTGGGCTTCGCACCGGCGGCATCGACGCCGTACAGTCGTCGGATATTCCGACCGGCAGCGGCCTGTCGTCCTCGGCGGCGTTCGAGGTGCTGGCCGGCATGCTGCTGCGCGGGCTGTACAACGGCGATCAGGCGCCTGACCTGCCGACCGTCGCGCGAATCGGGCAGGCCGCCGAAAACCGCTGGTTCGGAAAACCCTGCGGGCTGATGGACCAGATGGCCTGCGCGCTCGGCAGCGTTGTCGCCATCGATTTCGTGAATGCGGACAGCCCCGTCTTCGAGCAGATACCGGTCGACTTCGAGGCACACGGCTACACGCTCTGCCTTGTCAACGCGGGCGGCTCCCACGCCGACCTGAGCGACGAGTACGCCGCTATCCCGGCCGAGATGCGCGCCGTCGCGGCGGCGCTCGGCAGCGAGGTGCTGTCGCAGGTGTCGCCGAAAGACTTCTTTGAGAAGATCGGCAGCATCCGCGCGCAAACCGGCGACCGCGCACTGCTGCGCGCGATGCACTTTTTCGCCGACGACGCCTGCGTCCTCGAGGAGGTCGCGGCGCTGCGGAGCGGCGATTACGCACGTTTTTGTGCGCTGATGAACGCCTCGGGGGACTCCTCGCTCCGCCAGTTGCAGAACATCTATCCCGCCGCGTCGGCCGAGCGCAGCGTCTCGCTGGCGCTGGCGCTGTCGAAACAGCTGCTGGGCGGACAGGGTGCCTGCCGCGTGCACGGCGGCGGTTTTGCGGGCACGATTCAGGTCTTGGTGCCGACCGCGCAGCTCGCGGCCTATCTCGCGGCGATGGAGCAGGTCTTTTCGCCGGGCTGCTGCTACCCCGCGTCGATTCGTCCCCGCGGCGGGCTGGTTGTTCCGGCGGATTTCCATTTATAATGGTTTTATTATAAAGAAAGGGTGCTTTCGCATCCTTTCTTTTTGTCGAAAAAAAGTGACCGAAATGCCGGTCTATGCGACCGGGTTCCTTGCAATACTATGAAAAATGTGCTATTATGATTTCGATTTGGCCGCCGGCTCACGGAAGCCGGTTGCCGCTGCATTCATCATTCGAAAGAAGGTACACCAGATGTCTCAGGAACTGCAAAAAGACATTGCATCGGTCCGTTTGGCCTCGTTGTTTGACGACGGTTACTTCGTGGAAATTGACGCCGGGAACAACGGCGGCGCGCGCGCGGGTTACGGTTCTGTCGGCGGCGCGACGGTTTTTGCGTTTTGCCAGACCGCCACGGAGGACGACGGCGTCGTCGGACGGATGCAGGCGCGCAAATTCGCGAAAGTCTACGAACTTGCCGCCAAGACCGGCTCTCCGGTTATCACGATTTACGATTCGAAAGGCGTTCGGATCGACGACGGATTCAAGGCGCTGAAATCCGCCTCCAAAATGCTGCGCCGTGTCTCGGAGCTGTCGGGCGTTGTGCCGCAGATCGCTGTTGTGTTGGGCCCTTGCGGCGGAACCATGGCGCTCTGTGCCGCGATGGCCGATTTTTGTATTATGGCCAAGAGCGGCGAGCTGTTCCTGACACCGGCGTTCACCGATAAGGCGAAGGGCGGCAGGATCGCCGACGTCGGCTCGATGAGCTACGCCCTCAAATCCGGCGTCGCGGCGCTGGGCTGCGAGACCGAGACCGAGGCGCTGGCCGCCGCCGCGAAACTGGCGGGGCTGCTGCCGCTCAACAACCTGTCGGCGCTGCCCGTCACCGATTTCGCCGAGCCCGCCTACGATCCCGACGAGTGCCCGATCTACAATGTCGCGGACAGCGAGAGCGTGCTGTTGCTGTTCACCGAGATGGGCGGCGGTGCGCGCACCACGATGGCGACGATCGGCGGAACCCCCTGCGGCCTGATCGCGACGCGCGGCGAGCTGTGCCGCGAGGACACCGCAAAGATGGCGCGCCTCATCGAGATCTGCGACGCGTTCAATCTGCCGGTCATCACCTTTATCAACACGCCGGGCTTCCTCAAGTCGGCCGACAACGATGTCCACGAGGGCATCCGCAGCGCCGCCCGTCTCGCCCATGTGCTGGCCGAGACGACCTCCGCCAAGATCAGCGTGATCAACGGCGAGGCGATCGGCGCCGCGTACAGCGTTTTCTGCGGACAGAACGCCGGGTGCGACCTTTCCTACGCCTGGCCCGACGCCGTCATCAGCCCGCTCGCGCCCAAAGCGGCGGCCGCCCTTTTGTGGGAGGACCGCATCACCGAGAGCGGCGATCTCGAGACGCTGGGCGCCGAGTACGCGGCCACCGTCGCGAGCGCGCAGAAAGCGGCGGAAGCCGGCGCGATCGACGCCGTCATCGCCCCCGAATCCACCCGCATCCAGCTCATCTCCGCGCTCGACCTGCTCTCTGCCAAGCGCGTCTCCCGTCTGCCAAAAAAACACGGCAACATGCCGCTTTAACCGGAGGAGTTCACCATGAGAAAATTCAACATCACCGTAAACGGTCAGCCCTACAACGTCACCGTTGAGGAGCTCGGCGCCGATGCCGTTCTCACACCCGCACCGGTTGCCGTCCCCGCTCCGGCGCCTGCCCCCGTCGCGCCCGCCGCCCCGGCACCCGCTGCCGCCGCTGCGCCGGCGCCCGCACCCACACCCGCTCCCGTCCCGACCGGCGGCACCCGCGTCAACGCGCCGATGCCCGGCAATATCCTCGACGTCAAGGTACAGGTCGGCGCGACCGTGAAGACCGGGGACAAGCTCGTCGTGCTCGAGGCCATGAAGATGGAGAACGACATCACCTCGCCGTCGAACGGCACCATCACCGCGGTCGGCGTCAACAAGGGCGATATGGTTTCAACCGGCGACATGCTTGTTGTGATCGGTTAAGGCGGGCAGCGAGATGGCTAAACGACAAATCAAAATTACCGAGGTCGTGCTGCGCGACGCGCATCAGTCGCTGATCGCCACCCGCATGACCATGGATGAGATGCTTCCCATCCTGTCGACGATGGACAAAATCGGCTACTACTCCGCCGAGGTGTGGGGCGGCGCGACATTCGACGCCTGCCTGCGCTTCCTCGACGAGGACCCGTGGGAGCGCCTGCGCATTCTGCGCCGCGAGATGCCGAACACGAAACTCCAGATGCTGTTCCGCGGCCAGAACATGCTGGGTTACCGCCACTACGCCGACGACGTTGTTCAGTACTTTGTGCAGCGCTCGGTTGCCAACGGCATCGACATCATGCGCGTGTTCGACGCGGTCAACGACTTCCGGAACATGCAGACCGCCATCAACGCCTCCAAAAAAGAGGGCGCGCATCTCCAGGCCTGCATCTGCTACACCTTGTCGCCCGTTCACAACAACGAGCACTTCGCGAAGTTCGCGAAGGATCTTGAAAACGCCGGCGCCGACTCGATCTGTATCAAGGACATGGCCGGCCTGCTGACGCCGTACAGCACCTTCGAGCTGGTCTCCGCGATCAAGAAAAACGTCAAGATCCCCATCCAGCTGCACTCGCACTACACCTCCGGCCTCGCCTCGATGTCGCTGCTGAAAGGCATCGAAGCCGGCGCCGAGATGGTGGACACCGCGATGTCGCCGCTCGCGATGGGCGCCTCGCACATGGCGACCGAATCGATGGTCGCCGCGCTGCAGGGAACCGACTACGACACCGGGCTCGATCTCGTCAAGCTCGACGAGGTCCGCGCCTACTTTGAGACGCTGCGCGTCAAGTACCTCAAAAACGGCTCGCTCGATCCCAAGATGCTGGGCGTCGACGCCAACACCTTGCTCTATCAGGTTCCGGGCGGCATGCTCAGCAACCTGCTGAAACAGCTGAAGGACGCCGGCAAGGGCGACCAGCTGATCGATGTGCTGCAGGAGATCCCGCGCGTCCGGCAGGATTCCGGCTACCCGCCGCTCGTTACGCCGACCTCCCAGATCGTCGGGTCGCAGGCCGTATTCAACGTCATCACCGGCGAGCGCTACAAGATGGTCACCAAGGAGTTCAAGGGCCTTGTCCGCGGCGAGTACGGCCGTACCCCCGCCCCCATCGACCCCGCGTTCCAGAAAAAGATCCTCGACGGCGAGCAGCCCATCACCTGCCGCCCCGCCGACCTGCTTTCCCCCGAGCTCGACAAACTGCGCGACGAGTGCAAACAGTGGACCGAGCAGGAGGAGGACGTCCTCAGTTACGCCCAATTCCCGCAGGTCGCCACCAAGTTTTTCGAGACGCGCCGCGCCAAGCAACTGGACATCGACGCCGATCATCTCGACAAAACCAACAAAGTGCACCCGATGTAAATTCCGCAATAAAAAACAGACGCGACGAGGTCGCGTCTGTTTTTTTGCGCTGTCACATTTCCTGTTTTTTCGCATATTGTAATTTGAGAAAGGAGCGCAGATTATGTACCGTGTTTTGAGAGATATCACCCAACCCGAGCAGGAGGGAACACCGGCTGCCGCTCCGACAGCGTCTGTTCCGCCTGTCATCTATCCTGTTTCAAGCCTCAAACCCGCGCCGAAACCCGTCCGGCCAGCCGCGGAAATTCCCGCCGACCCCGCGCCGGTTCCGCAACAAATTCGAGAGGAAATCAACGCCATGCCCATGACACCGTTAGAGCAGCAACTGCCGCCGACCCCGCCCGCGATCCCTGAGGAACCCGTCAACGAGTTCGACGAGCCGACGCTGCCCGTCTACGCGCCCGTCCGCTCGAACGACTACCGGGACGCCGTGCGCTACGACGAGGTTTATCCGCAGAACGAGTACCCGGTCGCCGAGGACTACGCCGCGCCGCCGGTCTACGACCAGCGCCCGTCGTGGCAGAGCCCCGTCGCCAGTCGTCCGTGGCAGGACATGGGCGACGCGCCCGCCTACCCTGTTCAGGACGCGCCTGCCTACCCGTACCCTGTGCAAACCGCGCCCGCGCGCGGCTACGACGACCGTCGCGACCGCGATGATTACGACGACCGCTGCCGCGGCTGCGGAGAGCCCGAACCCGAACCCGATCCCGAACTCGAGGTCCCCCCGACCATCTTCCGCAACGACCCGCAGGTGCTCGCCTCCTCGACCTGCGTCATCAGCCCGGCGTATCCCGGAACTCCGCTGCGGCTGGGCAGCACCGGCGCCAACGTCGCATTGATCCAGCGGTATCTGAACGCGCTGCGCGTCACGATGAACCCCATGCCGCCGCTGCTGAACGTCGACGGCCGCTACGGCCCGCTGACCCGCTCGGTCGTCATGCGGTTCCAGTCCGCCACCGGCCTGGCCGTGGACGGCGTCGTCGGACGCCTGACCTGGAACGCCATCGTGCTGCGCTACAACTGTCTGTTTGGCCAGCCCGAGCAGCCGCAGCCGCCCGTCACCCCTTCGCTGCCCATGCGTCCCGGTTCCCGCGGGCCCGGCGTCCAGCTGCTGCAGGGGCTGCTGAACATGATGTCCACGATCTACAGCTCGATTCTGCCACTGACCGAGGACGGCATCTACGGCACCCAAACGACCGCCGCCGTCCGCACGTTCCAGCACATGTTCTGTCTGGTCAACGACGGCGTCGTCGGCCCCATTACCTGGAACATGATCATGACCGTCGCGCAGTCCCAGCTCACCCACCCCATCGGCTGCATCTTTGTCGGCCAGCTGATCCGCATGGGCTCCACCGGCGAGGTCGTCCGCATCATCCAAAGCGTCCTCAACCGCACCCGCGCCATTTTCGGCCACAACTGGCTGCACCTCAACATCGACGGCATCTTCGGATCCCAGACCCACAACGCCGTCATCCAGTTCCAGATCGCGTACTCGCTGCTGCAGCACGACGGCTTCGTCGGCCCGCTCACCTCGAACGTGATGATCCGCATCTTCAACGACTCGCTGCCGTTCGGCGTCGGCGACTAAAAAACGCAAAGAAAAAAGGCGGGCATTCCCGCCTTTTTTTGTTGGATTATTTACCGGACGCCGCGCCACATCCGCGGGCTGAACAGCAGCAGCATCGGGAAGATCTCGAGCCGGCCGATCAGCATGTTGGCGCTCAGTACAATCTTGCTGAACCCACTCAGGTGGTGGTAGTTCTGCATCGGCCCGACCATGCCAAGCCCCGGCCCGACGTTGTTGACGCAGGCGATGACCGCCGAGAACGCCGACACGAAATCGTCCTTGTCGATGGCGATAAGCAGCACCGAGACCACGCAGATAATACAATAAATAGTAAAGTATCCCACCACGCCCGACAGCGTCTGTTCCGACACCGGTTTGTTGTCCAGCTTGACGACGTAGACCGAGCGCGGGTACAGGATCTTCAGCACCTCGTTGCGCGCGGATTTCAGCAGAATGATCAGCCGCGAGATCTTCAGCCCGCCGCCCGTCGACGCCGCGCAGGTGCCGATCACCATCAGCACGAGCAGAATCGCCTTGGACAGCGCCGGCCACTGGTCGAAGTCGGTCGACGAGAACCCCGTCGTCGTCATGATGCTGGAGACCTGAAAGAAGGCGTGGTGCACGGTATCCCGCACCGAGGTGTACATGCCGTAGGTGTTGGCGGCGATCAGCGCGGTCGCCACGGCGTTGATGCCGAAATACACCCAGATCTCGCTGGATTTCAGGATCGTCTTGAAATCCCGGACCAGCAGCAGAAAGTAGACCGTAAAATTGACGCCGAACAGCATCGCGAACACCGCGATCACCGTCTGGATATAGTAGCTGTTGTAGAACCCGATGCTGAGGTTTTTGGTCGAGAACCCGCCGGTGCCCGCCGTCGCAAAGGTGTGGCAGATGCTGTCGAACAGCGGCATGCCGCCGATACACAGCAGCGCGATCATCAGCACCGTCATGCCGGCGTATATCGCGTACAGGATGCCGGTCGAGCGGCGCATTCTCGGCGCGACCTTCGACATCACGGGGCCGGGCACCTCGGCGCGCATCATGTGAATCGAGTCGCCGCTGCCCTTGGAGAACAGCGGGATGACGACCAGCACAAAGGCCAGAACACCCATGCCGCCGAGCCAGTTTGTAAAGGCGCGCCAATACAGCAGCCCGCGCGACATCGCTTCGACGTCGGTCAGACAGCTCGCGCCCGTTGTTGTGAATCCCGAGACGGTCTCAAAGAAAGCGTCGAAGAAGTCGGGCATTGCGCCGCTCAAAAAAAAGGGCAGCGCGCCGAACAGCGAGATTAAAATCCAGCTCAGCGCAACAACCGCGAACCCCTCTTTGACGCCCGTTCCCTGCCGGATCGCGCTCTTGAACACCAGCAGCAGCGTTCCGATCAGCAGCAGCAAGGCGATCGTCGCCAGCACCGCCCGCATATCCTTCCAGTCGCCGTCCGCCATACAGATGAACAGCGCCGGAACCATGCAGAACGCCTCGACCCACAGAATGCGTCCGATAAAAAAGCCGACCGCGCGTATATTCATAAGTACGCTCCGGTTTCCAGCTCGGGGATCACCTCGGGCACCAGAATGTCGTTGAGGCTGATGATGGTCTCCCGGATCGGCGCGACAACAATCACGGTGTCGCCGTTCTGCAGCCGGTCGCCGCCCGACGGAATGATAACCTGACCGCCGCGGTTGATGCTTGCGACCAGAATCTGCGGACGGATCGCGAGTTCCGCCAGCGGCGTGTTGAGGCCGCGGAACTTCGTGCAAACCTCAAACTCGGTCGCCTCCACCTTGCCGCCCGCGATGCGGGTCAATGTGAGAATGGCGTTGTCGGTCGTCTCCATCGCGCGCACAAAGCGCATGATGTCCTCGGCGACCAGCATCTTGGGGCTGACGTAGCACTCGATGCCGCGGCCGCTCAGCATCGCGGCGTAATCGACGCTGTTGATCTTCGGGATCGCCTTGGGCACCCCGATATACTTCGAGAACAGCGCCGTGATGATATTTTCCTCGTCCAGACCGGTCAATGCCACCAATGCGTCGCAGCCCAGTTTACACTCGTTTTTCAGCAGCGTCGACGACGTCCCATCGCCCTCGACGATGATCGCGCCGGGCAGCAGCTGCGCCAGCAGCAGGCAGCGCTCGTGGTTCAGCTCGATGATCTTGACCGACACCTTGCTCTCGAGCAGCATCTCGGCCAGTAAAAACGCGATTCTGCTGCCGCCGACTATCGTCACCTCGTGCATCCGCGGCGTCGTCATCCTGAGGTTGCGCACCAGTTTCGGCACATCCTTCGCCGCTGTCGCAACGGTCACCTTGTCGTCCTCCGCCAGCTGGAAACTGCCGGACGGGATCACCGACTTTCCGTCGCGGTCGACCGCGCAAACCAGCCCGCGCACCTTCGCAATCTCCTCGAACCGCTCGAGCCGCAGCCCGATCAGCCCGCTCTCTGTCCGCACGCCGAACTCGATCAGCTCGATTTTGCCGTGCGCAAAGGTATCGCGCTCCAAAAACGTCGGGTATTGGAGCATGCGGAACAGCTCGACCGCCGACAGCATCTCGGGGCTGAACGTCATCGAGAGGCGCAGCTCCTCGCTTAAAAAGTCCATCTGCTCGGCGTAATCGGTGTTGCGCACGCGGGCAATCGTGTTCTTGCAGCCCAGCTTCCGCGCCAGAATACAGCTTAGAATGTTCACCTCGTCGCTCGAGGTCGCGGCGATCATCAGATCGCTCTCCCCGACGCCGGCTTCGCGCTGAACCGACAGCACGGCGCCGTTCCCGATCACGGTACTGACGTCGGCCGACTCCATCACATGGTCCAACACACGGGGGTTGGTGTCGATCACAACGATGTCGTGTCCTTCCTTCGACAACTCGCGCGTCAGCGCATAACCGACTTTACCGTCACCGACGATCACAATTCTCATAATTCCACCCTCAAAAGCAATACCCCATCATTCTAACCCATTTTATATTTATAATCAAATAAAACCCGCAAAAATCCTATAATTTCTTTGATTTTATACTTTACAACGGTAAAACGACGTGTTATAATACAGCAGTATCGGAGATGAACTATAGATCTGTGCTCGCGTTCTTGCTGGCCATCTAGGGGTCATTGATGGTTGGCAGAAGCTCGGGCTTTTGTTGCGCTGATACACATTATTTTTTTCGGAGGTTCTACATGTACAACGGCACAGTCAAATGGTTCAATGCACAGAAAGGTTTTGGCTTCATCTCCAACGATGAAGGCGGCGAAGATGTTTTCGTACATTTCTCTGCCATCAACACCGACGGTTTTAAGTCCCTGAACGAAGGACAGAAAGTCACGTTCGAAACCGAGGTTGATCCGAAGAACAGCGGCAAGCTGCGCGCTGTCAACGTCACCCCAGTATAAGAACGATCAGCTGCTGCTTCTGCAGCAGCTTTTTTTAATGCAATAAAACAGACGGCGAGGTGAACCTATGCGCTCCGAAACGGTGCTGCACGGCGCGAACATCGATCTTGCGACATGCACGAACGCGCGCTGGCACGCATATTTCCGGCAGTATGTTGCCGACCCCATGATGGACGCCGCCCCCTTTGTCTACGAGTTCGACCGGGTCGAGCGCGCGTTCAACGAGCGGACGGCGGACCCGACGCGGCGCTATTTCGCGATTCTGCGCGACGGCGCGGTGATCGGCCAGATCTACCTGAAGCACCTCGATTTCGACAACCGGACGTCGGATTTCGGCATCGCGCTGACCGACGACGCGGTCAAGGGCCGCGGCTACGGCGCCGAGGCCATCGCGCTGCTGAAGCGCTATGTGTTCGACACGCTGAACCTCAAGACGCTGTTTGCCGACACCGTGCTGCGGAACACCCGCAGCCAGCATGTGCTGGAGCGCGCCGGTTTTGTGCCGACGCACGCGGACGCCGACTTCCGGTACTACCGGCTGGAACGGGACGTGAAAGATTAGCGCGGTTTTTTTATTTCTGATGGTATATTGTTGTCTTATTATACGTATTGTATTTTATCTCTATTTCATTGACTAAAGCTCCAAAAAATACAATTAGTACTTTTCGTGTTATTACTACTTTTTGTATTTTTTATTTTGTTTAAATCTTATCCGTGCGACGGATATTGTATTATTGTATATTGTAGCGCCATTATTACTATTTGTATTATACTTGATTGATGCTTTCTATATACGCGAGCCGGTCTGCGCGGCGATCTGTGTCTGTTGTGTTGATTCCGTTTTGTATATTTTATTATAATTATTGCTATTAGTTGTTTTTCATCTTTATTTCATCTTATATTCATGGTAAGATGGTAAAAATAAAGGAACGGGGTAAATCATGGCTTCTACTGTCAGTGAATTGCTGCGGCGTCAACTGAGGCTGCTCAAACCGCTCTCTCAATGGATCGATATCGAGGGCGCGCGCCGCGCGCAGGACGCGTTCGGCGAACTGGGCGCCCGAGTATTGCACAACCGCGTCAACTATGTGCCGGAGCTGTTCGACACTTTCGAGGCCGACTGGGCGCATCCGGTCGAGCCGGCGAAGCCCGAGCCGGTGCTGTATCTGCACGGCGGCTCCTACACCGCGGGCTCGCTGCATTACGCGAAAGGGTTCGGCGGGGTGATCGCCGATGCCTGCGGGCGCAGCACATTGTGCATCGGCTACCGCCTTGCGCCGGAGCATCCGTTCCCGGCCGCGCTGGACGATGCGCTGTCCGCCTATAAATGCGTGCTGGCGCGCTATCCGAATCAGCCGGTCGCGATCGTCGGCGAGTCGGCGGGCGGCGGGTTGACCTTGGCGCTGACACTGAAAATCCGGGAGCTCGGGCTGCCGATGCCCTACTGTCTGGTCACATTGTCGCCGTGGGTCGACCTGAGCTGCACGGCCGAATCCTTTATCTCCCGCGCCGAAATCGACCCCTGCCTCGACCGCGACGCGCTGCTGAAATCGGCGCAGTTCTACAGCGGCGGCGATCTGCTAAACCCGTTTATCTCACCCATCAACGGCGATTTCGGCGGTTTTCCGCCCGTGCTGATCTTTGCCGGAACCCACGAGATGCTGATGGACGACTCGGTCGACATCTCGGAGAAGCTGACCGACGCCGGCGTCCCCTGCGAGCTGCACGTCGTCGACGAGATGTGGCACGTCTTTGTGATCTACGGCACCCCCGAGGGCCGCGAGGCCGTGGCGCGGATCGCCGATTTCTTAACCGAATCTCTTCCCGAACCGGAGGAACCATGACCCCTTCCCCGACGCAAAGCAGCGCGGAGCGCAGCTGGTACCGGCTCGACAACGCCGCGCTGATCTACCCCTCCTCGATGTCGCGCCGTTGGTCGGCCATTTTCCGGCTGTCCGCCCAGCTCAGCGAGCCCGTCGATCCCAAAATCTTAGAGGCCGCCGTGCGCGTCACCATCAAGCGCTTTCCGCTGATAGCGCTGCGCCTGCGCCGCGGCTTTTTCTGGTACTTTCTGGAGGAGATCGACGACGTGCCGCCCGTGCTGCGCGACGTCGCGAACCCCTGCACCCCCATCGACACCAAGAACGAGCAGGGCTACCTGTTCCGCATCCGGTACCACGACAACCGAATCGCGCTGGAGTTCTTTCATGTGCTGACCGACGGCACCGGCGGCCTCTGCTTTTTAAAGACGCTGATCGCCGAGTACCTGACGCTGCGCTACGGCATCACGATCCCGCGGGGCGGCGATATTCTGGACTGCACCGAGAGCGCCGATCCCGGCGAGACCGAGGACAGCTTCTCGAAGTACGCGCGCAAGGCCACGCTGCCGCGCAACGAGATGTCGGCCTACCACCTGCGCAGCCCGGACGACGACGCCGAGCACAGCCTGATTATCGCGGGCATCATCCCCGCCGACAGGATCCGCGACGTCGCAAAGAGATACAACGTCACTGTGACGGAGTACCTCGTCGCACGCCTGATTCTCGCGATCCGCGACGTCCAGAAGACCGAGATCAGCAGGCGCCGCCGCAATCAAAAGGTGAAAGTCGCGGTGCCCGTCAATCTGCGAAAATACTACCCCTCCAAGACGCTGCGCAACTTCTCCTCCTTCGTCAATCCCGGCATTCTGCCGATCTACGGCGAGTACACGATCGAACAGGCCGCGAATCGCATCAAGCACCTCATGGGGCTGGACACCGACGAGAAGCTCATCAACGCCCGCTTCTCGAAAAACGTCAGCGACCAGCGCAGCAACCTCATCCGCCTGATCCCGCTGTTCTTAAAGAATCCGACGCTGCGCATCGCGCATTGGATGAACGGCGACCGCGTCTCGTCCACCACGCTGTCCAACCTCGGGTTGGTGAAACTGCCCGACGAGATTGCGCCCTACGTCGACCGGATGGATTTTATCCTCGGCCCGCTGCGCTACAATCCCGTGGCCAGCGCCTGCGTCACCTGCAATAATAAAATGGTCTTCACCTTTACCAGCACGATCAACTCGACCGCCGTTCAGCGCAACTTCTTCACCGCGCTGGTCAAAGACGGCGTGCCGGTGCGGATCGAGAGCAACCGGAGGTACTGATGTCATATTGTGTCAACTGCGGCGTCGAGCTGGCGCCGTCCGAAAAAAATTGTCCGCTCTGCGACGTCGAGGTGCTCAACCCGAAGGATCCGTGGCGCGACCCCGAGACCTACCCGTATCCCCACCGCGTCGACAAGGTCGTCACCCACGTCGAGCGCAAGTTCGGTGTCTGGCTCGCCTCGCTGTTCCTGCTGATCCCCTCGATCGTCACATTGATCATCAACCTGATGACCGATTTCCGCATCAGCTGGTCGGCCTACGTCATCGGTTCCTGTATGGTCGTCTTTGTGCTGGTGCTGTTTCCGCTGCTGTTCAAGAAGCCGATTCCGCTGCTGTTCCTCGGACTCGACTACGCGATGGTGCTGCTGTTTCTGTGGTCGCTCAACTACTACTCCGAGACCGCGACGTGGTTTGTGCCGCTCGCGCTGCCCATCGCCACCAGCGTCTTTGCCGTCGCCGGTATCATCGTGTTTATGCTGCGGCTGAAGGACTACCCGCTGCTGTTCAAGGCCGCGGCTATCCTCGCGTCGTTCGGCATTCTCTGCGTCGCCATCAACGTCACGCTCGACGCGCACCACGGCCTGCCGCTCGCGCCCGACTGGTCGCTGATCGCGTTGGCGCCCTGCCTCATCATCAGCGTCATGCTGATTTTTACCGAGCGCCACCAGAAAATTAAGGACAGTATCCGCCGCCGCCTATTCTATTAATATCTTCGGGAGGAAGTATGATGTTCCGTTTTGCGCACAACAATATCAATGTCGCCGATCTCGAAAAATCGCTGAAGTTCTACGCCGACGCGCTCGGTCTCGTCGAGATGCGCCGCAAGGAGTCGCCCGACTTTACGCTCGTCTTTCTGGGCGACGGCACGACGGACTGGCGCCTCGAGCTGACCTGCCTGAAAGACCACCCGCAGCCCTACGATCTCGGCGAGAACGAGAGCCACACCTGCCTTGTCGCCGCCGATTACGACGCGGCGCACGCGCGCCACGAGGCCATGGGCTGCATCTGCTATGAGAACACGGCCATGGGGCTCTACTGCATCGAGGACCCCGACGGCTACTGGATCGAGATCCTGCCGGAGCGCAAATAAGTGCCTCAAATCCTTGCGCGCCGCACGGCGCGCTTTTCTTTTTGCAAAAGTCGCTGTTTTTTGCTGTTTTGCGTACATTTGGTTATAATTATTATTGACTTATACAACATATAGTGATAAATTAGAAGAACATCACTATCACAGAGAGGGTCATTATGTCATTATCGGACATCAGCGAAAACGCAAGAATCGTGCTGGAGCGCCGCTATCTCGAGCGGGACGCAAGCGGAAATCTGGTGGAAACCATCGAGGGGCTCTTTCGGCGCGTCGCGCGGAACATCGCGCAGGCCGACCGGAAATATAACGAAGACGCGAACATCGAGGCGATCGAGGACAGCTTCTACAGTCTGATGACCGACCTGCGGTTCCTGCCCAACTCGCCGACGCTGATGAACGCGGGCAGGCCGCTGGGGCAGCTCTCGGCCTGTTTTGTGCTGCCCATCGAGGACAGCATGGAGGCCATCTTCGAGACCGTGAAGAACGCGGCGCTGATCCATAAATCGGGCGGCGGAACCGGCTTCTCTTTCTCGCGCCTGCGCGCCAACGGGTCGACCGTCAACTCGACCGGCGGCGTCGCCTCGGGGCCCATCAGCTTTATGCGCGTCTTCAATATGGCGACCGAAGCGGTCAAGCAGGGCGGCACGCGCCGCGGCGCCAACATGGGCATCCTGCGCATCGACCACCCCGATATTTTAGAGTTCATCGACTGCAAAAAGAACAACGCCGACATCACGAACTTCAACATCTCGGTCGGCATCACCGAGACCTTTATCGAGGCCGCGAAGGCCGGCGAGGACTACGACCTCATCGACCCGCACACGAAGGAACCGGTCGGCAAATTGAACGCCCGCGAGATCTACGATCTCATCATCGACGCGGCGTGGCGCAACGGCGAGCCCGGCATCATCTTCCTCGACCGGCTCAATAAAGACAACGTCGTGCCCGGGCAGGGCGAGATCGAATCGACCAACCCCTGCGGCGAGCAGCCGCTGCTGCCCTACGAGAGCTGCAATCTCGGCAGCATCAACTTGGTCAAGGTGCTGCAGCGCACCGAGCGCGGCTGGGACATCGACTGGAAACTGCTGTCGGCGACCGTGAAATCCGCGGTCCATTTCCTCGACAACGTCATCGACGTCAACAACTACCCGCTCGAGATCATCGCGAAGACCACCGCCGCGACCCGCAAGATCGGGTTGGGCGTGATGGGCTGGGCGGACATGCTGCTCCTGATGAACATCCCCTACAACAGCGAGGAGGCCCTTGATCTCGCCGAGCGTGTGATGGGTTACATCAACACCGAGGGACACCGCATGTCCCAGTACCTCGCCGAGCGGCGCGGCCCCTTCCCGCTGTTCGCAGAATCCATCTACAAGGACGGCCCGCCGATGCGCAACGCGACCGTCACGACCATCGCGCCGACCGGGACGCTCTCGATCATCGCGAACTGCTCGTCGGGCGTCGAGCCGGTGTTCGCCTACGTCTTTACGCGCAACATCATGGACGGCACCGAGATGTACGAGACCAACGCCATCCTGGAGGCAAAGCTGCAGGAAGCCGGTCTGCTGACCAACGAGATTCTGCAAAAGATCGCGACGGAGGGCTCGATCCACAAGATCGAGGAGATCCCGCTGTCGATCCGCGAGGTTTTTGTGTGCGCCCACGACGTCAACCCGATGTACCATATCCGCATGCAGTCGGCGTTCCAGCGGCACACCGACAACGCGGTCTCCAAGACCGTCAACTTCCCGAACGAGGCGACCCGCGACGATGTCGCCGAGGTTTTCGACCTCGCCTTTACCGAGGGCTGCAAGGGCGTCACGATCTACCGGGACGGCAGCCGCGACGCGCAGGTGCTGAGCATCGGCACGAAGGACAGCGCCGCCGAAGAACCCGCAGACGCCGAACCCGCGCCGCCGGCGCAGGTCTACGGCCAGATCGTGCCGCGTCCCCGCCCCATGATCACGTCCGGCGTCACCGAGCGCATGAAGATCGGGTGCGGCAACCTCTACGTCACCGTCAACTACGACGAGAACGGCATCTGCGAGGTCTTTACCTCGACCGGCAAGGCCGGCGGATGCCCGAGCCAGAGCGAGGCGACCGCGCGGCTGTGCAGCGTCGCGCTGCGCAGCGGCATGTCGGTCAACGAGATCTGTAACCAGCTGAAAGGGATCCGCTGCCCCTCGACGATCCGGCAGAGCGGCATGAGCTGTACCTCCTGCCCCGACGCGATCGCCAAGGTCGTGATGAAGGTCAACAACTTCCTCGAGGAGCGGGGCCACAACCCGGCGGCGCTGCTGTCGCCGGAACCGCTGACAAAGGAGCGGCCGCTGCCCCCCTACCGCGAGGGCGGCACCCCGATTCCCCCGCGCGAACCCGACGGCCCAAACCCCGTCCGCGAGGCCGACCCGGCGCCGACCGGCGGCACCTGCCCCGAGTGTGGCGGCAAGGTGGAGCACGAGGGCGGCTGTATGATCTGCCGCAGCTGCGGATATTCCAAGTGCGGATAAACCCATAATAATCTTATAAAAAAGGAAGGCAGCGAACGCTGCCTTCCTTTTTTGATGCTATCGTTTCAACAGCCGCCGCTCGGTGACGACGAGGTCGGTCGCGATGTCGTACGGCTGCGGCCACAGTTTGCGCTGCAGCAGCGCCTCGGGGCAGAGCGTCAGCTTAACCATCGCCGTGTCCGCAAGATAGCGGTCGTAGTACCCGCCGCCCTTGCCGATGCGGTTGCCGCGCAGATCCGCGGCGGAACAGGGAATCAGCGCGAGGCCGATCTCTTCGGGCGGCACGACCGCCGTGTCGGCGTCGGGTTCCCGGATGCCGAACGAGCCCGTAGACCGCAGGTCGTCAAGGCTGCGGATCTCCCGCGCCGTCATGACGCTGTCCGCCTCGCAGCGCGGCACACAGACGCGCTTTCCGCTCGACAACGCGTCTCGAAGGATCGGTTCGGTGTCGATCTCGCGCAGCGTTCCAACGAAGCAAAAAACGGTGGCCGCCTGCTGGTATTCCGACAGGGTTTGCACCCGCGCGACGATACCGTCGCTGACCGTCCGGCGCAGCGTCCCGTCGCCCGGGAACAGCTGCAGCGCCTTTTTCCGGTACAGATCCAACTGCTCGCCGTACACCTTTCGGATCGCGGGTTGGCCGACCCGAAAGACGACCGAGATGACGACGGCCTGTACGACCAGCAGGACGCCGTTCGTCAGCGCGCGGGTCGGGATATAGGCGGCGACGCCGCTGCCCATAATGAGGTAGAGCCAGTAGGTGTCTGCGCCGAATTGCAACAGGATACACACAATCGCGACCGCCGCGTTGACCCGCGACATGCGGAAATTCCGGCGGTAAAAGAACAGGCCGTACGTCATGCCGCGCAGAAACGCCGTCAGCGTGAAGCCGGGAAAGTACGGCCCGATCGGAAACAGCAGCGCGCCGATGAGGTCGGCCGCCGCGGCAGCAGCGCCACCCCACCACGGCCCGTACAGCATCCCCGCCAGAACGACGGGCAGGAACGCCAAACTGATTTTAAAATAACTGGTGGAGATCGCCAGAAACCGCGACAGCACGATCTCGAGCGCGATCATCAGCCCCAGCAGAACCACTCGTTTTATGGAATAGCGCAATTCAGTTCTCCTTTAAGAAATAGGCGCGGATCTCTCCGGCCATGTACAGCGAGCCCAAGGCGAGTATCGCGCCGTCCGCGCCGCACAGCCGTTCCGCCTCAGCGCACGCCTCGGCGACGTTCGGTTTCACCGCGACGGGTTTGCCGAAGACCGCCAGTTTTTCGGCCAGCTTTCCGGCGTCGAGCGCGCGGGGGTAATCGGGCATCGTCGCGACGTAGCGCGCGGCAACGCGGTCCAGCTCGCGCAGCATGCCGTCGACGTCCTTATCGGCCAATACCCCGACCAATACGACCAGCCCCGGGCCCAGATATTCCGACGCAGCCTCGACCGCCGCGCGCACACCCTGCGGGTTGTGCCCGCCGTCTACGACGGCGGGCGGCCGGCGCCGCAGCACCTCGAAGCGGCCCGGCCAGCGCGCGGCGCGCAGCCCTGCCGTCAGCGCGGGTTCGGGAACCGCGATCCCCGCCGCCCGCACCGCCGCAATCGTCTCGAGGACGACGGCCGCGTTGCGCAGCTGATGCCGCCCCAGCAATGCGATCTCATACGGCGCGCCGTTGTAGCGAAAACGCTGACCGTCGAGCGAACTCTCCAATAATTCGATGTTTTCGGGCCGCACGACCCGAAAAGTGCAGTCCAGTTCGCGGCACCGCCGCTCGAGGACCGCCATCGCCTCGGGTTGCTGCGCGTCGCTGACGACGGCGCCCCCCTTGATGATCCCGGCTTTCTCGGCCGCGATCTGCGCCAGCGTGTCGCCGAGATACTGGGTGTGGTCGTAGTCGATCGTCGTGATCACGCTGCACAGCGGCGCGCGGATGACGTTCGTCGCATCGAGCCGCCCGCCCAATCCAACCTCCAGCACGACGAGGTCGCAGCGCTCGCGCTTGAAATACTCGAACGCGATGGCGCAGACGATCTCGAACTCGGTCGGCAGGTCGGTCATCTGTTCCGCGAAATCGCGGACATATTCGGTGATCGCGCAGAGCTGCCCGTCGGCGATCTCGCGCCCGTCGATCTGCATCCGCTCGTTGAAGCGCGTAAGATACGGCGAGATGTAGAGGCCTGTCCGGTACTCCGCCCGCTGAAAGACTGCGGCCAGCATCGCGCAGGTCGAGCCCTTACCGTTCGTGCCGGCGACGTGCACAAAGCGCAACGCGTCCTGCGGGTTGCCCATGCGGTCGAGCAATTCGGTGATGCGCTCCAGCCCCAGTTTGCTGCCGCGCCAATAGATGCTGTGAATATATGCCAGCGCTTCCTGTATCGTCATCATACCCTTTTCGCCGCTTCCACGGTGTTGCGCACCAGAATGGCCGACGTGACCGCGCCGACGCCGCCCGGCACCGGGCTGACCGCCCCGACGACCTCCGCGATCGCGGGATCGGCGTCCCCGCACAATGCGCCGTCCGCGCCGACGTTCATGCCGACATCGAGCACGGTCTGTCCGGCGGCCACAAAATCCGTCGTAATCATCCCCGCGACGCCCGCCGCGGCGATAATGATGTCCGCGCGTTTACACACGGCGGCGAGGTCGCGCGTCCGCGTGTGGCAGACCGTCACCGTCGCGTTGCGCTGGATCAGCAGCATCGCCACCGGCTTTCCGATGACCAGGCTGCGCCCGACCACCGCGACGTTTTTACCCTCGAGCGCGATGCCGTAATGATCGAGCAATGCGATGCAGGCCTCGGCGGTGCAGGGCGCAGCCGCGCCCTTTTTCCCCATATACAGTGACGCCATCGCGCCCGGCGTGATGCCGTCCAGGTCCTTCGCCGCATCAAGCGCCGCGCACACCGCGTCGTCGTCGATGCTCTTCGGCATCGGGCGCAGAATCAATGCGCCGTGAATCGCCTTATTTTTATTAATTTCACTGACCGCGCGCAAGACCTCTTCGGTCGTCGCCTGCTGCGACAACACGACCTGCGTCACCGCGACACCGGCGGTCTCGCATTTTTTCAGAATGCTGCGCTCGTACGCGATGTCATCCGGCGCCTCCCCGACGCGCAGTACCGCAAGGCCCGGCACAACGCCCGACGCGGCGAGCTGCCGGACATCCGACGCCGCCCGTTCGAGTATTTCCTTCGCCGCACCGGCCCCTTTTAACAGCTCTGCCATGATTCCTCCACCTGCGATACCGATCTTTTTCTTCCTTCAATTATATCGGAACCCGCGTGGGGTTGCAAATGAAATCTTGGCGCATACGCGGCGGATTTGTGCTATAATACTTCTATTAATTCTTTTTGAGGAAGCTATGCCGAACCGGCCCGAAAAACCCGAGCGCTCCGTCTATCCGATCGCCGCCGCCGCGCTGAGCGTCGCGGTCGCGCTGATCTGTCTGTTCTTTCTGGTGCCGCAGGTCGATACCAACGACGACTTCACGGTGCACGCCATGACCTCGCTGATGTACGGCGTCTCGACGCCGTTTCTGAATCACGTCGGGGTCGGGTACGGTTTGATTCTGCAGCTGCTGCAGCGGCTGGCGCCCGCGCTGAACTGGTTCACCGTGCTGTCCTACTTTTTCCTGATGCTCAGCTTCACGACGTTCGGCGTCGCCGCGGCCCGGCGGAACGGCCGCAACGGGTTCCTTGCGGCGGCGGCACTGACGCTGGCGTTCGCGCCCTACGCCTACAATCTGCTGCACTACACCCGCACGGCGATGATCTGCGGGCTGATCGGCTTCCTGTTGATTTTTTACGCGCTGGAATCGCCCAAAACACAAAAGGTATTTCTGTGGATCGGCGTCGCGCTGACAATGGTCAGCGCCGCGATGCGCCTGCCCGCCTTTTTCGCCGCCGCGGTCTTCGGGCTGGTGGCGGGATTGTTCGCGCTGGATTTCAAAGCCAAAAGCTTGAAGAGCTGGTTCGCGCACAACCGGCGGCTTGTCGTGACGTTTGTGCTGCTGTTTGTCTTTCTCGGCGCGGGCCAGCTCTTCAACCGGATCGCGCCGCGCCTGCAGCCCGAGAGCAAGGCGTTTTACGAATACATTCAGGCCCGCATTCAGGTCTCCGACTACGTATTGCCGGACTTCGACGGGCACTACGACGCCTATCAGAAACTCGGCGTCACGCGCAACGACCTCGCATTGATTGATGAGTGGAACTTCGGCGACACCGACTACTTCTCGACCGAAAAACTCGAGGCGATCTACGCGCTGCGGGCCCCCGTCCCGCTCGCCGAGATCGCGGGGCGGTTCGCGCGCGACCTGCCGCTCTACCTCTACCGCGATCCGCTCGCCTGTGCGGCGCTCGCGCTGTTTGCCGCGGCGCTTGCGGTCTGCAAAAAACGCGGCCGGTGGATGGCGGTCTGTTTCTTCGCCGCCTATCTGCTGACGGCGTTCTATCAGGCCGGGATCGGGCGCACAACGCGCTGGGTCCGTGTGGGTTTGATCTTCTGTTTTGCGATCAGCTTAGTGTGGTGCCTGCTGCAGGGCGTTGAGGCGAAACCCAAGCGGTGGGTCTCTTTCGTCTTCGTCGGGCTGGCCGCCGCGGCGACCGTGTTCGGCGCCGTCACCTACTACCCGGAGCACGCCGGTTACCGCGCCTACTTTGAGCAGGAAAAACTGGAGATCTACCACACACTTGGCGCCGACGCCGACACCTTGTACCTCGCCGATTTCTCGACGCTGCCACTGGTCGACCGCCTGATTCCGACCTTCAGCGGCGCGCCGGACAATCTGATGCGCAACGTCTACCTGCTGGGTGGCTGGGACACCGGCAGCGCGGCGCGGAACAGCATTCTCGAACGCTTCGACGTCACCTCCCCCTACCGCGCACTGACCGAGCGGCGCGACGTCGTTCTGGTCGACCGCGACAACTACCTGAAAAAGGCGGTTTTTATCCGCGAACACATCGGCCGCGCCGCCTGTTACGCGATCATCGATGTCGTTGACAGCTACTATATTCTGGATTTTGCGCTTCCCTTTGCGGCGATGACGCCATCCGATTACAACGTCACGGCGTTTGCCGTGACCGTGTATGAGCCCGACAACAATTTCGACGTGCTGCGCGTGACGGTCGACCGGACGCTGCCCGACGGGATCGTGTTTCTCGAGCTGACGCCGCCGAACGGCGCCCCACTGACCTTCCGCGCGACGCGGGATTCCGCCGGAAAGACCGAGATTGCCGCCATTGTCCCGATGTTCGATCTCGGCGCTGCGTCCTACGAGGTGCGGGTGCTGGTCGAGACATCAGCGGCGGTATTGTCCAGCCCGGCCTTTCCTGCGCGCATCGAGTAGCGCCACCTTTTGCACCGGTTTGTGTTATGATGTAAAAAAACAGACCACAATGAAATATCATGTGTAGGAGTTGAAACCATGCCTGAAGGCAGTCCGTTCACAAAAATTATTCTGCTGTTCGTCCTGATCGCGCTCAACGCGCTGTTCGCGATGAGTGAGATCGCCGTCATCTCGCTCAACGACGCCAAGCTGAAACATCAGGCGCAGAGCGGCAACAAAAAGGCGAAGATCCTGGTGCGCCTGACCGCGGAGCCCTCGCGGTTTCTCGCGACCATACAGGTCGGCGTCACCTTGTCGGGCATGCTGAGCTCGGCGGTCGCGGCCGACACCTTTACCGATTACATCGTGCGGGCGCTGGCCGGTTCCAGCATTCCGCCCAACGTCATCCGCATGATTTCGATCATCGTCATCACGATGCTGCTGGCCTACATCAACCTCGTGCTGGGCGAGCTTGTTCCCAAGCGCATCGCGATGAACAATCCCGAGAAGATCTCGTTCGGCGTCTCCGGCATTCTGCGTGTCACCAGCGCCATCGCCCGTCCGTTTGTCGTGTTGCTTTCGGCCTCGACCAACGGGATTCTCCGCCTCATCGGCATCGACCCGAACAAGGGCAACGAGGATGTCACCGAGGAGGAGATCCGCATGATGATCGACGTCGGCGAGGAAGACGGCACCATCGAGCAGACCGAGCGCGAGATGCTGCACAACATCTTCGAGTTCGACGACCGCACCGCCACCGAGATCATGACCCACCGCATCAATCTGCTGGCCATCGACATCGACGCGACGCTGAGAGAGACCATCGACTGCGCCGTCTCCTTCGGCCACACCCGCCTGCCCGTGTACGACGGTTCGCTCGACAACATCGTCGGCGTGCTCAACGTCAAGGATCTGCTGCCCTACATCGTGCAGCCCGGCGACGAGTTCAGCGTGCGCAGGTTCATGCGTCCGGTGCTGTATGTACCCGAGAGCAGCCACGCCGACGCCATTATGAACGAATTCCGCACCAACCACAGCCAGATCGCGGTCGTTGTCGACGAGTACGGCGGAACGGCCGGTATCGTCACGATGGAGGATCTGCTGGAGTCGATCGTCGGCAACATCCGCGACGAGTTCGACGTCGAGACCGACGAGATCCAGCAGCTCTCCGAGGACGAGTACCTGCTCGACGGCACCGCGCTGCTCATCGACCTGACCGACGAGATGAACATCAATTTCCCCGACAACCTCGGCGTCGAGACGATCGCCGGGTTTATCTCCAACGAGCTGCGCCATCTGCCGCAGCGCGGCGAATCGGTCAGCTACGGCGGCTTCACGTTCACGGTCATCGAGACCGGCGGACACCGCGTGACCGCCGTCACCGCCAAGCGCGACGCACCGCCCGACCCGCCCGCCGAAAAATAGCATCTACCCTCAACAAAAGGAACGCACTCAAGCGTTCCTTTATTGCATATTGCCGAAAGATCATAGTATAATGAGTCTACTATTTCAAGGAGGATCCCCATGAACACAAAAGATACCATGCAGGAAATGCTGGCGCTACAGAAAAAGATGACCGCCTACCAATACGCGCAGAGCATCGTCTATTTTGACTTCCTGACCGCCGCGCCGAAGGACTCGATCGCGGGCCGCTCGGATTGTATGGCCATGATCTCGGAGGAGCTGTACAAATTGTTCTTCAACCCGGAAGTCGGCGCGAAACTGGAATTCCTGATGAATAACAGCGACGGGCTGAGCGTCAACGAGAAGCGCGAAATCGTGCTGATGAAAGAGGAATACGACAAAAACTTCAAGATTCCGATGGACGAGTACGTCGCCTACTCGGTGCTGTGCAACGAGGCGGGTTCCAAATGGCAGGAATGCAAGCAGAACAACGATTTTGCCTCCTACCGCCCCTATCTCGAGAAGATTTTTGACACCCTGAAGCGCTTTTCGACCTACAAAAACCCCGACGCCGACCCCTACGAGGTCTGGCTCGATGAGCACGAGAAGGGTCTGACCCGCAAACTCTGCGACGAGTTCTTCGCCGACTTGCGCGAAAAATTGGCGCCGCTGATTCTGAAGATTCAGCAGCAGCCGCAGATCGATACCCGCTGCGTCGAGGGCTCCTTTGACATCGACAAGCAGCGCGCGCTGACGACCTTCCTGACCGAGCTGATGACGATCTCCGAGGACCGCTGCGTCATCGGCGAGGTCGAGCACCCCTGCTGCTTCGGGCTGAACTGCGACGACGTGCGCCTCACGACCCATTACTACGAGAATATGCTGACCTCCTCGCTGTTCAGCGTCGTGCACGAGGGCGGCCATGCGCTGTATGATCTCGGCGCGTCGCCGGACTACCGCAACACCATCATGGCGCAACCGCGCTCGACCTCCATCCATGAGAGCCAGTCGCGCTTCTTCGAAAACTACATCGCGCGCTCCCCCGAATTCGCCGGCGTCCTGCTGCCGAAACTGAAGGAGCTGTTCCCGCAGTTTGCCGACGTCACCGCCGACCAGCTCTACCGCGCGGTCAACAAAGCCGAACCGTCGCTGATCCGCATTGAGGCCGATGAGCTGACCTACTCGATGCACATCATGATCCGCTACGAGATCGAGAAGATGCTGTTCGACGGCGTCATCACGACCCACGAGCTGCCCGAGACCTGGAACCGCCTGTACAAGGAATACCTCGGCGTCGACGTACCCGACGACAAAACCGGCGTGCTGCAGGACGTGCACTGGTCGGACGGTCTGGTCGGCTACTTCCCCTCCTACGCGCTCGGCAGCGCCTACGCCGCCCAGATGCTGGCGGCCATGCAAAAAGACATCGACGTGTTCTCCTTCGTCGCCAAGGGCGACTTGAAACCCATCGTCGACTGGCTCGGCGAGCACGTCCACAAGGACGCCGGGTTCCCCGACGCGCAGGACGTGATTCTGAAAGCCTGCGGCGCGCCGTTCTCCCCGAAATTCTACACCGCCTACCTGACCAATAAATACAGCGCACTCTACGGCATCCAATAGCATGCGGCACCCCAGGCTCGTCAACCTGACCGCCATGCTGATCTTCGGATCCATCGGTCTGGTTGTCCGCATGATTCCGCTGCCCTCGGACCAGATTGCGCTGGCGCGCGGGCTGGTCGGTTGTATTGTTCTGATGATCTTTGGCCTGCTGGTCTATCGAAAGATGGACTGGCAGGCTATTCGCCGCAACCTGAAAACGTTGGTGCTGTCCGGCATCGGGCTGGGCTTCAACTGGGTTCTGCTGTTCGAGGCCTACCGCTACACCTCGATCTCGGTCGCGACCATCTGTTACTACTTCGCGCCGGTGCTCGTCACATTGCTCTCCCCGCTGCTCATCCGCGAGAAACTCTCGGGGCTGCGGCTCGTCTGCGTGCTGCTGGCGATGCTCGGCCTGATCCTGGTCGTCTCCCCCGGCTTCGCCGGCGCGGCGAACCTGAAAGGGATTCTGTACGGGCTCGGCGCCGCCGCGATCTATTGCAGTCTCATTTTCCTGAATAAATCCCTGAAGGAGATCGGCGGCATCGAGCGCACGTTTGTTCAGCTCGGTGTCTCCGCGGTCGCCATGACGCCCCACGTCTTTCTGAAAGGCCGATTCGAATTCAGCGGTTTTACGCCGACATCGTGGGTCGCGCTCGCCGCCATCTGCGTCATTTACACCGGGCTCGCCTACTTCCTGTACTTCTCGTCCTTCGGGTATCTGCCGTCGCAGACCGTCGCGCTGCTCAGTTACTCCGACCCGCTGACCGCCATTCTGCTCTCGGCGCTGCTGCTGCGCGAGACGCTGACCCCGTTCCAGTGGCTCGGCGGCGCCCTCGTGCTCGGCGCGACACTGGTCGGCGAACTGTGGACAGCGCGCAAAAACCAAACATAATCATACCGAAATACCCATTCAAAAAAGAACGGCAAAACTGCTGGAATTAGACACAACTGAAAGGACTATCAAAATGGAATGGAAAAAAAGTTTACCGATGCTGTTGGGCGCACTGATTATTGCTACTGGCTTGTGCATTGCAGCGAACACTTTGGCTAACCGGCCGATGCAAGGAAGCTTAAGTGGCAGTCTCGTCGCCACCAGCGGCGGCAGATACGAACATCCGGACGTAATGGACACAAGATCACTGCTCGATTACCTGATGATTTATCCGGATATAAAATATGATGTGGAGTACTCATCCGGAGATTCCTCCGGGCAGCCAGCCGAAATGCCGACAGAGTATGTCGACCCCTATGACGAAGCGATGCAAAATCTAATAACGGCTTTCGAGGCCGATGTGCTAAGCAGTAAACTACCGGGATTCCCATTTGTTCAAATCGATAACAGAATGTATTACAGTAAAGCCGCTGTCGATCAATGGTTCGCGGATATGGGAACGCAACAGCTGGTTGTTGGTTGACAGTATCGCATTAATTATTAAGGAAGAACAAAGAAAAGAGAAAGGCTTTTTGCCTTTCTCTTTTAGTATGGCGCCCAATGCGACGCGCCGCAGCGCTAGTGTCGCAGGCGATCCGCTGAAAGCGGTATAGAGCCGAAGACGGGCGTCCGCGCGTTTGGACCGACGCTGTGCGTCGGACGCGCTTGACACACCCGCCTACGGGCGGGCGTCGAACCGGGCAACGACCCGCGTCGTCGCAAACTCCGCTACGCTCCATCTTGCTAGCGCAAGATATCCGCCCGCTTCGTTGCTTCTCCTCTTCCCGAAAAAGTCAATGTCGGACTTTTTCGGGTAAGAGCAAAGGGCAGTGTCTCTTCAGTAGCTATGAATCAGGGGCGTTGGCTGGATCAATGGCGGAGATTCCACTAATACTGTGCCCAACGACCCTCTCGACACGCGACAGGGGTCGCAGAAGCACGCTGTTCGCGCGCGTCTGCTCCCGTTCGTCGTCGCAAACTCCGCTATGCTCCATCTTGCTAGCGCAA
>JAVBVJ010000166.1:0-10281 GCA_031554355.1 Oscillospiraceae bacterium | reverse complement strand
AACCGCTCGCTGATGAACGTGACGTTTCGCAGCGGCAACGAGGATCTCGACGCCAAGTTCGCGAAAGAGAGCGCGGCGGCGGGTATGTCGAACCTGAAGGGCCACCGCTCGACGGGCGGCATGCGCGCCTCGATCTACAACGCGATGCCCGAGCAGGGTGTCGTCACCCTCATCGAGTTTATGAAAGAATTCGCCAAAAATAACGGATAAAACGGAGGACGTATGATTCGAGTATTAGCATCCGACGGCATGGAGACAAGCGCCGTCGAAAAACTGAGATCGCTCGGTTTTGAGGTGGTCGAACAGTTCTACGAGCCCGAGGATCTGAAAACAGCGGTGCAGGAATTTGACGCACTGGTCGTGCGTTCGGCGACCAAAGTCCGCGCGCCCATCATCGACGCGGCGGTCGACGCCGGCCGTCTGAAGGTCGTCATCCGCGGCGGTGTCGGTGTCGACAACATCGATGTCGCCTACGCGGTCGAGCGCGGCCTGCACGTTACCAACACCCCCAACGCCTCGTCCTCGTCGGTCGCCGAGCTGGCGATGGCGCATATGTTCACATTGGCGCGCAAACTGCACAGCGCCAACGTCAGCATGCGCGAGGGAAAATGGGACAAAAAGAACCTCGAGGGCATCGAGCTTGCGGGCAAGACGCTGGGCGTCGTCGGCATTGGCCGCATCGGCCTGTCGCTCGCCAACCGCGCCGCCGCCATCGGCATGAACGTCGTGTACAACGACATTCTGGGCCCGCGTCAGGGCGTCGACTTTAAGTTTCTGTCGTTCGATGAACTGCTCGCGGCGTCGGATTTTATCTCGCTGCACATTCCGAACGCCGACAAGCCGGTCATCGGCAGCGACGAGATCGCCAAGCTGAAGAACGGCGCATACCTCATCAACACCTCGCGCGGCAACCTGATCAGCGAGACCGCGCTGCTGGAGGGTCTTGCGTCCGGCAAGATCGCGGGCGCGGCGCTCGACGTTTTCGCCGAGGAACCGACCAAGAACGAGGCGATCTACACCCACCCGAAGATCTCGCTGTCGCCGCACATCGGCGCCTCGACCGAGGAGGCGCAGACCCGTATCGGCGAGGAGATCGTGACGATCCTGACCGAGTTTTTCCCGCGGTAGTAACGAGCAATACCGACCGGCAGCGCAAAGGCGCTGCCGGTTTTTGGTTGCAGTTCAGCGCAACAGGTGACAGAACACAGGGCCGAAACCAGTTATCGCTTCGCGAAAGCGGGGTGGGGCAAAGGCACGTCTCCCGGCAAGTTCGCCGCCGTTACTTCCTTAAGCGGGTTTGGGGGCGCAGCCCCCATTTTAATTTGGGCGGGTGGGTGGGTAAGCCAAGACGGCGAATGGCTGGAAGCGGCTAGTCTTAAGTGCTTGCAGACCCGCTTTCGCGGAGCGACACTGATAACTACCTGCCCTTAATTCCAATGTGTCGCGCTTTGCGCGCGACACTACTACTCACCAGTAACAAATCACTAGTCACTAGTAACTATCCGCCCTTTCTTCTTGAATTCCAGTTAAAACCATTATATAATAAGGGTTAAGTTTATAACAATCAGGTTGGTGCATGAAACAGATTCCGAATATTCTCTCGGTCCTGCGGTTGTTGATGATTCCGGTTATTCTCTGGCAGATGTTTTCCGGCAAGATGTTCGTTGCCGGTATATTGCTGGCGGTTTCTTTTTTTACGGATTTTTTGGACGGATGGCTTGCGCGGCATTTTGACTGGACATCGGAGCTCGGCAAGATCCTCGATCCCGCCGCGGACAAGGCCACGCAGGTCGCCGTCAGCATCTCGCTGATCATTCTGCTGCCGCAGTACTGGTACCTGTTCGGATTTCTGATTTTTAAGGATTTCGTGATGGCGATTCTGGGCCTGTGGCTCATCAAAAAGGGCAAGCCGGTCGCCGCCGCGCATTTTGCCGGCAAAGCGGCCACCTTCATCTATTACTTCACCGTCGCGTTTATCGCGCTGACCTCCGAAAGCGCCCGGGTCCCGCAGTGGATCATCACGGCGCTGGTGGTACTGGTCGCGCTCAGCGCACTGGTCGCGGGGCTGTCCTACATCCCCGACTATATCCGGTCGCGCAACGCGCCGGGCAAAACGGAAGAATAAGGACGCCGCGGCGTCCTTTTTTTATCTTTTCTTTTATGGCGTCGAATGCTATACTGAATAGGCATTTTGAACGACGAGGTGAGCGTGTGCTGATATCTGTGGTCATTCCCTGTTACCGCTCGGGCAAGAGCCTGATGCAGGTGGTCGACGAGATCAAACAAACCATTCTCTCCCGCGCGGGAACCGGATACGAGATCATTCTGGTCAACGACGGGTCGCCCGACAACACCTTCGACATCATCGCGGACATCTGCGCCGCCGACAAGCAGGTGGTCGGCATCGATATGTCGCGCAACTTCGGGCAGGAGACCGCGATTGTCGCGGGCCTCGGCTACGCAACCGGCGACGTCGTGGTCGTGATGGACGATGACGGCCAGCATCCCGCCGACCAGCTGTTCAAGCTGACCGACAAGGTCGCCGAGGGGTATGATATCGTCTACGCGCGGTTCCCCCACAAGCAGCACAGCCTGTTTAAGCGCGCGACCAGCGCGCTGCACGGCAGCATCTCGGAGGCGATCGGCACCAAGCCGAAAGACATCGTGCTGTCCAGCTTTTTCGCGCTCAGCGCGTTCTGCGCCGCGGAACTGGCCAAGTACCACTCGCCGTTTACCTCCCGCGGCGGATTCCTGATGCGCATCACCCAGAAGTTTGTCAACGTCGACATCGACGAACACCGCGAGCGGCTGGAGGGACACTCCAACTACAATCTGAAAAAGATGTTCTCGCTGTGGTTCTCCAACTTCACGAACTTTTCGATCGTCCCCATCCGCGTGACGGCCGGCATCGGCGCTGTCATCGCGCTGATCGGATTCCTGTACGGCCTGTTTCTGATCATCCAAAGAATCGTGCGCCCCGACGTCGTGCTCGGGTTTACCTCGCTGATGGCGGCGCTGTTGTTTATCGGCGGCATCATCATTCTGATGATCGGATTTATCGGGGAGTACATCGGACGGACCTACATGACGGTCAGCAGCATGCCGCAGTTTATCGTGCGCCGGGAGCTGAACGGGCGGAGTGAGCAGTAGCGCATTGACTGCGGGTGCCGGTCAAGGGCAAAAATGAGTATTGATGCGCCCGCCGTCGGCGGGCGCGTTTTGGTCGGAGGACGACGCCAAATAGTTACTAGTTGCTAGACATTAGTTGCTAGTTGATGGTAGTGCTTTGCTGCGCGCGGCATATTGGATTTAAGGGATGAAGGTCAAGGGCATCGTTACGAGTGTCGCTCCGCGAGAACGGTTAAAGACCAAAGACAAAGCGCCGCTTCTCTCGAGGCACAAGCAGTTGTCAGATCACGGAGCCAGAACCAGTGATCGCGCCGCGAGAACTAGTCACCTGTCACTAAAGATAAATCACTACCATCCGTTCGCCGCCTCGGCTTGCCCGCCCTCCCGCCCAAATAGATATGGGGCTTCGCCCCAAACCCCCTGATGAAGAAACGGCGGCGAATTGGATTGGGTTAAGTTCCTGACCTTCAACCGCTTTCGCGATGCGACAACTGGAACTGGTACTGAATTCTGCCAACTTTTCGCGCTTCGCTCAGGATGACAGTTACTTGTGCCCTTATTTCCAATGTGTCGCGCTCCGCGCGGCACTTCCATTCACTAATAACTAATCACTAGCAACTAATAACTACCCGGAGTTCACTATGAATTTAACCCCATTCTTAATCTATACTCCGCTGTTCGCGGGCGTGGACGAATCCGAGATGCCGGGCTTGCTCGACTGTCTCGGCGCGGCGCGGCGAACGCTTGCGCGGGAGGAAATCCTGCTGCTGCGCGGCGCGCGCCCCGACTTTGTCGGCATCGTGTTGTCCGGGATGCTGCACATCGTCAAAGAGGACATCGAGGGCAACCGGTTGCTGGTCGCGGCGATGGAGTCGGGTGACCTCTTCGCCGAGGCGCTGTGCTGCGCCGGTGTCGACGAGAGCCCCGTGACGATTCTCGCCGAGACCGAGTCCGAGGTGCTGCTGCTGCATTTCGACCGCGTTCTCCGCTACTGCCCCAAGAATTGCGCCTGCCACCAGACCGTGATCGCGAACCTGCTGCGGCTGACAGCGCAGAAAAATCTGTATCTGCAGAACCGGCTCGAGATCGCGGGCCAGCGCAGCATCCGCGCCAAAGTGATGCGCTATCTCTCGGGCTTTCGCGCGCAGCCGGGCGCACCGTTCACGATCCCCTACAACCGCGAGCAGCTCGCCGAGTTTCTGTGCGTCGACCGCACCGCGCTGTCCCACGAACTCGCGCGCATGAAACAGGAGGGCCTGCTGGACTACCAGAAAAACCGCTTCACCGTTCACCGCACATTACCGGAGTAGCATCCATCGTTTCGCTAAAAAGCGCCGCTGCTCGCGGCGTTTTTTGTATCGCCGAAAAAAATTTACATCTGCGCGCTTGACTTTTTCGTTCTACATGGTGTAGAATCTAGGCAATCCAATGAAAGGAGCAAGTGGATGGGAACAGGCAATCTGTCGCGCACCGAGCGCGATATTATGGAAGTGTTCTGGCGGAACGGCGCGATGAAACGTGAACAATTGGCCGCGCATTTTGCCGGAAACGACTGGAAGTCGACGACACTGCTGACCTTCCTGAGCCGCCTTGAGAAAAAGGGGATGCTGACAATCGAGCGGCAGGGAAAGACAAATCTATATATTCCGGCGGTGACCGCCGCGGCGTTTCTGGAACGGGAATCGGCTCAGTTTTTGGAGCAGAATTTTAACGGAAGCGTGCGGGATCTGGTGGCCGCAATGGCGGATTACAGGGGGATCACGAAAGAGGAGATCGAGGAGCTGTACGCTTGGCTCAAGGAGAAGGAGAACCCGTAATGCAAAACTTTTTGAAATTATTACTGATCACCTCGCTGTCGGGCAGCGTTGCGCTCTTACCGATACTGCTATTGCTTTATCCGCCGAAAGCCCGCGCCGGAATCCGGCTGCAAAAGACCGCCGTCGTCATCGCGCTGCTGCTGTTTCTGATCCCGTTTGCGGCGATCCCGATGCCGCAGCTGCGCGCACCCGCCCCGGCGGCGAACCCCGCGCAGGTAGCTCCGGTTCCGGACGCGACTGTGGAGACGCCGATTCTCTCGACGCTGCTTTCGGGCGGCGAGCGGATCGCGGCCGGCATCGAATCGGCCATCGCGCCTGCCGTTTCGCCGGCGGAACCGGCCGCGACCGTCCGCCCTGCTGTTCTGCTTGCGGCGCTGTACGGCGCGGGTCTGTTGATCTCGATCGGGGTTTGGGCCGTTCGCGGCGGACGATATTTCCGCAAACTCCGCCGCCTGTCCCGCGGCGCGGCGGAACCTGTACAGCGGCGCTACCGCGCGATCTGCGCGGAGATGTCCGTCGCGAAACCGCCCGAACTTCGGGTGTGCGACACACTGTCGACGCCCATTCTGTACGGGTTGTTCCGCCCGGTGATCGTGCTGCCGACAGCCATCACCGCGGACAGCGCGATGCTGGCGCTCGCCGTGCGGCACGAGCTGGCGCACGGCCAAAAGAAGCATCTGCTGTTCAAATACACCGCACTGCTGGTGCAGATTGTCCACTGGTTTAACCCGCTGGCATTGCTGCTCAAGCGCGCTGTGTCGCAGTTCGCGGAAACCGAGTGCGACGCGCAGGTAACCGCGCAGTTCTCGGCGCGGGAGCGCGCACAGTACGCCCGCACACTGCTGTTCTGTACCCCGGCGGCCGCCGTTCCGGGCGCTGTGGCGCTCTCCGCATCGGCGCGCAGCATCAAGAGCCGCATCGCGAAAATCCTGAATCCCCGCACACCCAGCCGCGTTGTGCAGACCGTCGGCATTGCGGCGGTGACGCTCGCGCTCTGCGCGGCACTGCTGATGGGCTGCGGCGCGGCCGGGACGATCCCGGAGCCCGAAGCCAATCCCGATCCGGCGCCGCCGACGGAGGAAGCTCCGGCGGAGCCCGGCGAAACCGGAAGCGTTGAGATCGATCCGTGGTATAAGAACCCGCCGGATCAGGACCCGCTTACACCGACCGAGGACATCATCGCCGAGGCCAAGGCCAGTGATGTGACCGCAGATATGAGCTGGCCGACCGGCCCGTACGCCATGATACCGCGCGGCTATATCGACGGTGTACATTTCGCGATCGACATTGCCGGTGAGGCGGGAACATGTATCTATGCGGCGAAACCCGGCCGCGTGGTCTTTGTCGACAAAACCGATGCAGGCTATGGACATTATGTGGTGCTGGATCACGGCGGCGAGTTCGAGACGCTGTACGCGCACTGCGACGAGATTCTGGTGGAGACGGGCGACGATGTCGAGCAGGGACAGTTGATCGCTACTATGGGCGCGACCGGAAACGCGACCGGTATACACCTGCATTTCGAAACCAGATACAAGACATACCGTATACCGCCGGAAGTGCTGCTGGAGGTGCCCTGATCACAGGCACCCGTTTCCGCTCCGTTCAGACAGCGAACCCAAAGCCTTAATATTAAAAATGCCGCGCTCTCGCGCGGCATTTTTCTGTGGGGGTATTCCGTTATCGGAATCAGGATCGGTTTCAATGATCGCGGTGCGGAAGCCGGCTCGAGATCGCGGGCATGAAGCAGGAGGGCTTGCCGGGCTACCAGAAGAACCGGTTCACGGTTCACCGGACGATACCGTTCTCGTTTTCTTGCTCGAAGGATATCCGCGCCGCCGTTGGCGGCGCTTTTCCGATTCTTTCGGACGGGAAAGACCGGGCTGCCGCCTACCGGTAGACCAACGCAAAATCCTCGAACACGACGGGCATCTCCTCGCTGAAGGTGTAGCCCTCCAGCGCGCCTTCCCGGGTAAAAAAGGAGCGATGTCCGCACAGCCACGATTCCAGCGTGTCGTCCTCGCCCTCCCGCCGGCAGAGCTCAAACGTGATGTCCTTGAACGGCAGGACCGTGACGGCGGTTGTCTCGATGACGCACTTCGGTTCCATCGCCCAATTTGTGACGACGGACAGGTCGCCGGGCTGCGGCATACGCTCGTTCCTGACCTCGAAGTACAACGCGCTCGACGATGTCGCGCGTTTGACGCCGGTCAACACCAACTCGAGCAGTTCGTCGGCGCTTTTCTCGGTTAAATCAAAATGGAAGGCCTCCAAATAACGGATTTCCTTCGGGCGCCCGGTCGCGCTCAAAAATTCCTGCCAGTAGGATTCAATAATATCCATCGGGTTCAACAGACTCCTTTTTTGGGTACCGTCTTTTTGTATTTCGGTAAGCGGCGCTTACTCGGCCGACGTGACCGCGCTGTAAAGCCGCCAGCCGCCGCTGAGGTTGCTGCAGCGGAAACCGTGGGTCGCGAGGATGCGGCAGGCGATGTAGCTGCGCACGCCGCTGTGGCAGTGGACGTAGACGGGTTTCGCGGGGTTGAGCTCGCCGATGCGTCCGCGCAGGTCGTCGACCGGGATATTGACGAAGCCCGCGATGCTGCCGCGCGCGTATTCGGCGGGTGTGCGGACGTCGAGCAGCTGGACGCTGCCGTCGCGGGTCAGCGCCGCCACGTCGTGCCAGTGGAACACCCCCACCTTGCCGGTCACGATGTTTTCGGCGGCGAAACCCGCCATGTTGACGGGATCTTTTGCCGAGGAGTAGGGCGGCGCGTAGCACAGCTCGAGCGCGGCGAGGTCAAAGACCGTCGCGCCGAACCTGAGCGCCGTCGCAACGACATCACAGCGCTTGTCCGCCCCCTCGGCGCCGAAGAACTGCGCGCCGAGCACGCGGCCCGTCCGCCGGTCGAACACCGTCTTGACGCACAGCTCCTGCGCGTTCGGGTAGTAGCCCGCATGGCTGTTGGAGAACGTGAAGTTCTTTTCGACGTCGAAACCCGCGGCGCGCGCGTCGCGCTCGTTGAGGCCGGTGACGGCGACGGTTTTGCCGAACACCTGAACGATCGCCGAGCCGAGGGTGCCGGCGTAGCGGCTGTCGATGCCGCACAGCACATCGGCGGCGATGCGCCCCTGCTTGTTGGCGGGCCCCGCCAGCGGCAGCGCGGCCTGCTTGTCGGCGATGAGCCGCCGCACCGCAATCGCGTCGCCGACCGCCAGAACGTCCGGGTGGCTCGTCGTCATGCGCTCGTCGATCAGAATGTAGCCGCGCTCGTCGGTCGCGATTCCCGCGTCCTTCGCGAGACCGCTCTCGGGACGGACGCCCAGCGCCAGCAGCACAAGATCGGTCTCGATCGCCTCACCACCCACGACCGCGCGCAACCCCGCCTCGGTCGCCTCGACGGATTCGATGCCGCTGCTGAGCAGCAGGCGGATCCCCTGCCCGCGCAGATGCTGTTCCACCAGTTTCGCCATGTCTGCGTCGAGCGGCGCGAACAGCTGCGGCGCGAGTTCCGCGACCGTGACGGCCAGCCCCATCTGCCGGAGATTCTCCGCCATCTCGAGCCCGATCGGCCCGCCGCCGACAACCAGCGCGTTCCGCGCCGGTTTTTGCTGCGCAAATGCGCGGATGCAGTCGGCGTCGGGCACGGTGCGCAGCGTGAAGACGCCGGGCAGACCCCGTCCAAGCGCCGGCGGATGAATCGGCGCCGCGCCGGGCGATAGAATCAGTTTATCGAACGACTCGGTGGTCTCGCCGTCCGCGCTCACTGCGGTGACGGTCTTGGCGGCGAGATCGATCGCGGTCACCTCGGTGTCGACGCGCACATCGACCCGAAAGCGCCGGTTGAAATCCTCGGGCGTCTGCAACAGCAGCTCGTCGCGGTCTTCGATGACGCCGCTGATGTAATAGGGCAGCCCGCAGTTCGCGAACGAGATGTAGGGTCCGCGCTCAAACAGCAGAATCTCGGCGTGCTCGTCCAGCCGCCGCAGCCGCGCCGCCGCCGATGCGCCGCCCGCGACGCCCCCGACAATAATAATTTTCATAAAAGCCTCCGAAACTGTTGATTTTTATTCCTTAATGAGATATTATACTATTAACAACATGTTGTCAATTGAGGTGCCCCTTTGAAGACGAGAAATACGATTCAAAAGGCTTTGGTTTACGCTGCGGTAAACGAGAGCTGTGATCATCCGAGCGCAGAGACTCTGTACGATCGAATTGCAAAAAACTATCCCACGATCAGCCGGGGAACGGTGTACCGGAATCTGGGCCAGCTGTGCGAGAACGGCGAGGTACGCCGCGTCGAAATCCCGGGCACGGCCGACCGGTACGATCTTCGAACCGGCGATCACTACCATTTTTGCTGCGAAAAATGCGGGCGGGTACTGGATATGCCGCTGGATTATATCGGCGCGCTTGACGCCACAATAGCCGACGGCCTGCGCATCCACACCCACGAAATTCTGTTTCGAGGTTTGTGCCCCGATTGCAGTACCTGATGCCGCACCCTAATTATAACATAAGGAGAAATATTGATGGAAGAAAACACCTACAACAGAATGCCGCTGATCGGGGACGACGCCCCGTCGTTCACCGCCAAGACCACGCAGGGGGACATCAACTTCCCCGCCGATTACAAGGGGAAATGGGTCATCCTGTTCTCCCACCCCGCCGATTTCACACCGGTCTGCACCACCGAGTTCATGACGTTCGCATCGATGGCGGAGGAGTTCAAGTCGCTGAACACCGAGCTGGTCGGCCTGTCGGTCGACTCGATCTACGCGCACATCGCGTGGCTGCGCCGCATCCAGGAGCTGGAGTGGAACGGCATGAAGAACGTCGAGGTCAAGTTCCCGCTGATCGAGGATATCAAGATGGATATCGCGAAACAGTACGGCATGATCCAGCCCGGTCAGTCCAACACACAGGCCGTGCGCGCCGTTTTTGTCGTCGATCCGAAGGGCAAGATCCGCACAATTCTGTACTACCCGCTGACGACGGGCCGCAACTTCGACGAGATCAAGCGCATCATCCTCGCGCTGCAAAAAGCCGACGCCGACGCCTGCGCGACCCCCGCCAACTGGCGCCCGGGTCAGGACGTCATCGTCCCGACCGCAGGATCCTGCGGCGTCGCCAAGGAGCGCATGGAGAGCACCGACGAAAACCAGTACTGCCTCGACTGGTTCTTATGCTTTAAGAAACAGTAAGCTGGCGAAATCAAAAAACCGGAACCGCGGTTCCGGTTTTTTGTTCGCAGCCAAATAGTGACTGGTGACTCGTGATCAGGGACTAGAAAGGGAATGCCGCGCTCTCGCGCGGCACTTCCATTCACTA
>JAVBVJ010000101.1:0-38530 GCA_031554355.1 Oscillospiraceae bacterium | reverse complement strand
AACATAACGCTATCATAGCAAAAAAGGCGCCGTTAATCAAGCGCGGCGCAAAAAAGCTGCGGACATCGAAGATGTCCGCCGCCGCTGTTTTTATTAATTCTCGAACTCGGGGGCAGTGATCTGCTGGAACGAGCTTTTCAGGCGCACCGGTTTGCCGCTGTAGGACTCGTTGAACTTGTCGACCAGACGTTTCAGCACGATCTCGCAGCTCTCGACCGTGATGGACGACAGCAGCATGACGATCTGGGACTTGGAGGGCTGGGAGACAACGTCGCCGCGGCGCAGGCCGGCGAGCACGGTATTTTTTAGGAACGCGAAGGAGCTTTGGAGCGTGCGCTCGTCGGGCAGCAGGTACTCGGTCGTCGTGACCGTGATGAGCGCGAGGTAGACCGCCATGCCCGAGCGCTGCATCGCGCGGACCTCGAGCTGGTAGATGTGGCGGAACGTCTCCATGTCGCAGAAGAAGGCCTCAAGCGAGTCGGCGTTCATCTCCTTCAGACTGTCCTGAATCGTCAGCAGGTCGGAGGGGAGATCCTCCTCGAACTGTTTGTGGATGGCGGTGTACAGCTTCTTCAGGTTGTCGGAGGGCTGGACGCCCAGTTCACTGAGCAGCATCGAGGAGATGTAGTCGTAGTGCGCGATGGCCTGCGACAGCTGGCCCAGCCGCGACAGCGCGTTGATCAGCGTGTGGTGCAGGCTCTCCTCGTAGGGGTCGAGGTCGATGGCGCGCTCGCAGAAACGGACGACGCTGGCGTAGTCGTTCTCGGCGGCGCACAGCTCTGACAGCCGAAGTATAACGGTGGTGTACAGCCGCTTGTAGTAGTTGGTCGGCGGCATCGCCCAGCTCTCGGACAGCGACTCGGCCAGATAGTCGCCCTTGTAGAGATCGAACGCGCTCTTGAGCAGGTCGATGCGCTGGGCGTTCGTTTTATTGGGCAGGTTGGCGTCCTTGACGCAGGTCTCGAAGGCCTCGGCGTCGAGCCAGTAGTCGGCGTTTTTGTTCCAGATGTAGCTGTTGTGCTGGAAGATGATAAAGTCCTGTTTTTTGTCGAACTGCTCGTTCAGGATGGAACGGAGGCGGTAGACGAGCGTGTACAGCGCCTTGATGGGGTTATCGACCTCCTCGTCGGGCCACAACAGGTCGATCAATTTATCGGTCGGGATCGGGGTGGAGCGGTTCGTGATGATGTATTTGAAGAGGCGCCAGACCTGACCGGCGCGCGGTGAGGAGTCGGAGAGAATGCGGTCGCCGACGCGAACGGAAAAGGTACCGAGCGTCTCGATCGTCAGCGTCTGCGATTCGTTTTGGCGAGTGGCCATAGAAACCTCACGAAATGATTATTGTTGTGATCGAGTTGTGAACAGGCTATGTTTTTATAACCACAGAGATCAGCGAAATCATCCGCCCTGAACAGTCCGGAACCGTGTGGCACGGTATAAAAAGTGCCGCTGTGATTGGATTGTGATTGATTTATGATTGCCGGGTCGTATAATAGATCGGTTTAGATGTGGAATTAGTACTATTATACACAAAACCGCGCAATCAATCAACTGAAATGGGTGCGAACATGTTAGCGGAGCAAAGCAAGCTGCCGAATCGCTACACCGAGACGTGGATTTATCTGGATCCGAGCGGTGACGGCGAGCTGAAAGGGATATTCTATCACCCCGCCGAGAAAAGGGCCTGGCGCTTTCTCGACGCGGTCTCGTTGATCGGGCTGCACGAGCAGCTGTTCGAGACCGTCAACTACCCGCAATCCACGCATCAGCTGCGCGATATGCGCGTTACAGGAACGAGCGCAAAGGAGAAGAACCGTTCTATGGAAGAACTGGATAAGAGCAACATCCCCGACAACAAGACACCGACGTTTGTCATCAACGTGCAGTACCGCCAAAACGCGTCCTGGCAGGGAACGATCCGCTGGGTCGAGGGCGGCATCGAAAAACGCTTTCGCAGCACGCTGGAGCTGATCCGCCTGATGGACAGCGTGATCGGCGACAACGACACCGACTGGAAATAAACGACACTGACCGTGCGCGGAAACCTGCGGCGGTTTTTCTTTCCCTTATCCTGTTATCATATAGGAACGGGGCGGGCTCCGTCAATCGGGAAACCCAAACATCAAGGAATCTTAACAAAAAGCGATTCGGATAAAATCCGAACCGCTTTTTTGTGTTCCGGTACAGCGCTGCCGGGACCAGTTGAGGTCAGGGAAAAGGCAAGAGAAAAGGCAAGAGAAAAGGCGGGGCGGGATGGGCCGTGGAGCGAGTTGGGTTTAGCCGCCGGTGGCCTGGTCGCCGGAGGAGGTCTCGCCGGATCCGGTGTCGCCGGGGTCGGGCATCACGGGGCCGGGGGCCATGACGATGCTGTCGGCCCGCTTGACGATGCTGAACGCGTCGACGATGCGGATACCGGTGTCCTCGGCGGGCAGATAGCTGATCTTGACGATGTCGCCGGTGTTGACGGTGACCGCGTCCGGGAAGTCGCTGACTTTCACGGCGTAGTACAGGCCGCTGCCGCCCTCGATGCGGAGATACAGCGTCGTGTTGCCGTCGATGACGGCGCTTCGGATCTCGGAGACGACGCCCTCGAGGTCGGTCGAGTCGACCGGGATATCGTGGGTGACGTTGCTCGAGATCAGCAGTTCGTTGTAGTTGCGCTCGCACTCGGCGACCGAGGTGCCGTTCGCGACGAGCTGGTACTGGCGGACGTTGACCATCGCGTACATTTTAACAAGGCCCGCGCTGTCTTTGAGCGCCATGAAGTAGGTCGGCTCGCCGCTGATGTTGAGCAGCAGCGGGAAGGTGGCGCGGTATCCGAGATGCTGGACGATACCCTGTGCGGACGACATCGCCGAGTACTCCTCCGCGCCCGCGACCTCGTAGAACTTGGTGTCTTTCGTGCGCTGGTTAGACAGGATAAAGCCGATATTGCTCTGGTCGCCGCCCACCGAGGTGATGCCGGTGTAGACATAGACGTCGTCGTTCATCGCGATGTAGTTGTAGCCGTCCGTCGTGACGGTGACGCCGCGCTGGCCGAACAGCGAGTTGAGGAACCCGCTCTGGTACTGGCCGTGGTAGTCGTACTGGGCGATGATGAGCTCCGCCGAGTAGGCGCGGTCGATCCACGTCGGGATGTCCTCGTAGTACGCGGTTTCGCCGGTCACGGCGTTGACGAGCACGACACCGCGGACGTCCTTGCCGCCGAACAGACCGATGGTCTTGACGATGCGCGGGCACACCCAGTAGGGATCGCCGTCCTCGTCGATCTCAAAGACGGGGGTGTCGAACATAAAGGTGGGGTAACGAAAGCGCAGATGGCGGGGAAGGTAGCGCATAAAGTACTCGTCCATCGTGTACCGCATGCCTTCCTCGAGCCGGACGACCTCGACGTTCTGGGTGACCATGTCGATCAGGATATACGCGGGCAGGCCGGCGCGCCGGTTGTTAAGCCATTTGATGATGTCGCCGTACTCGAGCGGGGTGACGCGGACGGGGCGGTCGTTGTAGTTGATCTGGGTGTAGTTGTCGGCGACCTCGAACTGGCTGACCATGTCGGAGAGCTCGCCGAGTTTGCGGTCGCCGAGCTTTTTGGCGGAGTCGCTGTCGAGCATCGGGATGCGGTCAAACGAGATCTCGGCGACATCGGTCGCGAAATCGCCGGTCTCTACCGGCAGCAGTTTGCTGTAGGCCCGCGCGCGCACGATGACGCCCGAGAGCAGCGAACCGACGAGCAGCAACAGCAGCAGCGCGGCGCAGATCGCCAGCGGCGCCTTGAAGTTATTTTTGATCGAGCGGAAAAAATCGTCCTGTCCGCGCAGTTTCCAGATGCCCGATGTGATGATGGCGGTGACGCAGTAGACAGCGGACAGCAGGAAAAAGAAGAAATAGAAGCTCTGGTCCTGCAGGTTGATGGCGGGCAGTTCGATGTAGAAATAACCGAAGCCGAACACCAGCGTGACCAACAGATTGATCAGCACCTTCTTGCCCTTGCCGGCGGACGTCCCGCTTTTTTTCGGATTGACTTTTTCGACCTTCACACGCTTCATGGAAAACCTCTTGTATCAATAAGATGGTAATATTTTAGCATAAAAAGCCGTATTCTGCAAAAAACAGAACAGGTGTGCTATAATCAGTATAAGTATATCGACGAAGACGAAGGCAACAAGACGAACGATGAAACAGGACGGCATCAAAAAGAAGTACGGAACCACTCCGGAGGAGCAGCTGCTGGGCGCGCGTCTGGTCGAGATGGCCGAGCGGACAGCCGAGCGCGGCTTTGCGCAGCAATCGGATTTTCTGTCGCCCGCCGAGCGCGCGTTGTGCCTGTCGATCCCGGAGATCCCGAAGCTGTGCACACTGACGTTCGACGGCGGCTACCCCGAGGCCGAGCGGACGGTGGCGGTGTTTACGCCGCGCGGGCAGGAGCCGGAACCCGCGGCATTGTCGGCGCTGGCGCTCGAGTATAGGGGCGAGGCGCTCGGGCACCGCGACCTGCTGGGCGCGCTGATGGCGCTCGGCATCCGGCGCGAGAAGCTCGGAGATATTATTGCCCATGTTGCGCCGCCGATACTGATCTGCGACATTCCGATGGCGCACATCGTCGTGCAGCAGCTGGAGCGCGCCGGTCGAAACCGCATCACGGCAACGGAGACGACGCCGGCGGACATCCCGCCGCCCGCGACCGAGACGGTGACGTTTACCGTGATGTCGCCGCGGCTGGACAGCGTCGTCGCCGAGAGTTTCCGGCTGTCGCGCAGCGATGCCGCCGACAGAATCGCGAAAGGGCTTGTGACGCTGAACTGGAAAGTCTGCGACGCCGCCGCCAAAAATGTCGGCGAGGGCGACCGCATTGCATTGCGGGGCAGCGGGAAGATCGCCGTCGCGGAGATCGGCGGGCAGAGCCGGAAGGGCCGAACCTTTATGCGCGTCCTGCGCTATTTATAAAGTTTAGGAAGAGTTTCACAGAAAGAGGAGGGTTCTTATGTTTTGTCCGAAATGCGGCAAGCAGTTGCCGGACGATTCCCTGTTTTGTTTCCAGTGCGGCGAGAAGGTCGGCGAGGAGACGGTAACCGCACCCGCGGCGGCCGCGCCCGTGTCCGTATCCGCGGTATCTGCGGCGTCGGTCACGACGGACGCGGGGACGCTGTACGCCAGCCTGCACAATCTCGCCTGCACCCAGTGCGGCAGCAAAAACGTGAATCCGATCCAGGAGGAGGGTTCGGGCGGGAAGGTCGCGACCGCGATCGCGTTCGGCGCCATCGGCAACATGATCGCGAGCAACAGCGCCGCGAAAAGCAATGTGACGAAGCAGATCAAGTATCTGTGCACCGACTGCAAAAGCAAGTTTTTTCCGCGCCGCTGGTCGCCGGGCCCGACGAGATCATGAGCGCGCCCTGCGACATCACATTTGAACGGATGGGCAGCATGGTGGGCGCGGCGATGACCATGACGGTGTACCTCAACGGGTTCAACGTGGGGGCCGTCAAGAACGGAAAGACGATCCGCTTCCAGACCAAGCTGCGCTACAACACCGTGTATGTTGCGGATCACCTCGGCACCTTCTTTCAGGATTTTGCGCGGTTCGAGGCGGCGCCGGGCGGCACGATTCAGCTGCGGTTTAACCGCAGGTTCCAGTAGCCGCACGATTTTTGGTGAATTAAAGAACACCCGCCGCAGGAAACTGCGGCGGGTGTTCTTGCGGGCGGGCGCTATTCCTCGGGGAAACCCGTGCTGAAGGTGAGCATATCACGCCATTCGGACAGATCCAACGGCACGTTAAAGGAGCCATCCTCGTCTTGCGGGCCAAAGATCGACTCGACGGCCATTTTTTCCGGGATACCGTTCTTACAGAGAACCTTGAGATTCACCTGATAGAGCGCGTCGTCGCTGCGCACAATAGCGACAGCCGTACCGCTGACCCTATTGTTGTTGCGGGAGAAATCCCACAGGGAGACTTTCGCGCTGACTAAAGTGAACTTCAAGATCGTCGGGAGGGAATAAGACTGTATATCGAAGGGGTCGAAATCACGATAGAAAACCCGCCCGATCGCCCATGATTGAGGTTGCCTATCGAAGTCCCTGAAAAATTGTTTGGTGTTTCGGTAGGCTTGGATGGACTCGAAGTCCAGACCTTTTTTGCAATAGGTGTTGACGCCAACATAGGCGGGGAACAGCAGCGCGCCGACGATCAGCACGGCCAGCAGGGTGCGCAGCACATAGCGTTTTTTCAGTTTTCGGAACGGCTTTTTCGGGTCGCCGGGGAGGGTGCTCTCCGCGGGGAGGTCCCGCTGCATCGTCTCGTACTGCGCCTTGCAGTCCGCGCATTCGGCGAGGTGTTGCTTGATGATTTCGGCGCTCCCGGCGCTGCACAACCCGTCGGTGTAGAGCGGCAGCAGATCCTTTGTCAGAATACAGGTGCTATTCATCGTCTTTCATCCTTTCCACAAGTTTGGTTTTGGCGCGGTAGAACGTCACCCGCGCCCAGTTTTCGCTCCGGCCCATGATCTCGCCGATCTCGCGAAAACTCAGCTCACCGGACAGCCGCAGCAGCAACAGCTCCTTATAGGGGTCGGGCAGCGCGTGAATCGTCCGGTATAATGCGGCGACCTGTTCCCCGGCGATCAGCCGATCCGCCGGGTGGGCGGTATCCGCGTGCGGTGCGCTTTCGGCCAAGGTGTCGAGGTCGACGTGTGCGCTGCGGCGGCGCCTCTTCAGCGCGTCGTAGTAACAGTGCTTTCCGATCTGGCACAGCCACACCAACATCTTGCACGAGCCGTCGTAGCGGTGAATCGACTTGACGGCCTGATAGAACGTCTCCTGCGTCAGTTCCTCGGCGAGGTCGGCGTCGCGGGTCATGCTGAGCAGAAAGCGGTAGACCGGCGTCGCGTACTGCCGGTACAGATCGTCCATCTGCTGCATGGGGGCACCTCCTTGCCGCGCGACTCATCTATAAATAGAATGAAAAGCGATTTCGTTACAACGCTATCCTAACAAAACAATTGTGAAGAAAACAGCAGAGCCACCCGCGCCGCGGGTGGCTCTGCTGTGTGTTCGATTACCGGTAGATGATATCCTCGCGCTTGGGGCCGTTGCTGATGTACTTGAACGGGACGCCAATGAAGTTTTCGGCGAACAGGATGTAGTCCTGGCACGCTTTCGGCAGTTCCGCGAAGTCGCGGATGCCGCGGACGTCGGTTTTCCAGCCCTTCAGCACCTCGAGGACGGGTTTCGCGCGGCGCAGTTTGTCGGTGGTGTGGAAATGCTTCGAGACGCGGCCGTCGATCTCGTAGCCGACGCAGACGGGGATCTCGTCGAGGTAGCTCAACGCGTCGATGACGGTGAACGCCACCTCGGTGGCGGACTGGACGCGGACGCCGTAGCGCGAGGCCACGAGGTCGAGCCAACCCATTCTGCGGGGGCGGCCCGTTGTCGCGCCGTACTCGCCGCCGTCGCCGCCGCGGTCGCGCAGCTCCTGCGCCTCGTCGCCGAAGATCTCGCTGACAAACTCCCCGGCGCCGACCGCACTGGAGTAGGCCTTGACCACCGCAATGACCTTGGTGATGCCGCCCGAGGGAAGCCCGGCGCCGACCGCGCCGTAGGCCGCGATCGTGTTGGAGGAGGTGACCATCGGGTAGATGCCGAAATCGATGTCTTTCAGCGCGCCGAGCTGGCCCTCCAACAGGATGTCTTTGCCGGCCTTGTTCGCGTCGTACAGGAAGCGGAAGGTGTCGGCGACGTAGGGGGCGATGATGTCGCGGTAGCTCATCAGCAGTTCCTTGATTTCTGCGGGCACCAACAGCGGTTTGTGGTACAGATGCTCGAGCAGCGCGTTCTTGATCGCGCAGACCTGCTCGATCTTGGCGTCGAGCGCGCCGTCTTCACAGAAAATCTCGTTGACCTGAAAGCCGATTTTGGCGTATTTGTCGGAGTAGAACGGCGCGATGCCGGTCTGGGTTGAGCCGAAACTGCGGTCGGACAGGCGCTGTTCCTCGTAGCTGTCCATCAGTTTGTGGTAGGGCATGACGATCTGGACGCGGTCGGAGACCAGCACCTTGGGGTCCGGCACGCCGCGCTTTTTGAGCATGTCCATCTCTTTTTTAAACGACTCGGGGGAGAACGCGACGCCATTGCCGATGACGTTGGTGACGTGGGCGTTGAAGACACCCGACGGCAGCATGTGCATGGCGAACTTCCCGAACTGGTTGACGATCGTGTGGCCCGCGTTGGCGCCGCCCTGAAACCGAATGACGATATCCGCTTTCTCGGCGAGCGCGTCGGTGAGTTTTCCCTTGCCCTCGTCTCCCCAGTTTGCTCCTACTATCGCACTAATCATATCGTAATCTCCGTTTCCTCATCGACGGGCGCGTAACCCTGCAATACAGGGTCGACGGAATCCCGCAAAAAATGTTGGGTCTGGTCGGCGGATACACCGCAAAAGCGGGTTGGATCCATCAGGGTCTGCAGCGCGGCGCGGTCGGTCTTGAAGGCCGGGTCGTCGGCGATGCAGTCGAGCAGGGACAGGCCCTCGGTCTGGGCGCGGAACGTTTGGGTGCGCAGCCGCTCGTGGATCTCCTGCCGGTCGAGCCCGCGCTTGACGCAATCCATAAGAATCGTCTCGGTCGCCATATGCGGCAGCTCCTGCTCGAGATTCGCCGCGATTTGGCGCTCGTCGACGACCAGCCCCTCCGCGATGTTCTTGTAGAGCAGCAGCACGGCGTCGGCGGCGAGGAAGCCCTCCGGGATCGCGATGCGGCGGTTCGCCGAGTCGTCGAGCGTGCGCTCGAGCCACTGAGTCGCGGCGGTGACGGCGGGATTCCCGGCGTCGGTGATCAGGTAGCGGGACAGCGACGTCATGCGCTCGCACATCATGGGGTTGCGCTTGTACGGCATGGCCGACGAACCGATCTGTTTTTCCTGAAAAGGCTCGTAGAGCTCCCGCAGATGTTGCAGCAGGCGCACGTCGTTCGCGAACTTGGCGGCGCTTTGGCCGATGCCGCTGAGTACCGAGAGAACGCGGTAATCCTGCTTGCGGGAGTAGGTCTGCCCCGAGACGGGAACGCAGTGCGCGAAACCGAGTTCCGCGGCGATCATATCATCGAGTTGAAAGACCTTGTCGCGGTCGCCGCCGAACAGCTCGAGGAAGCTCGCGCCGGTGCCGGTTGCGCCCTTGCAGCCCAGCGGCAGCAGGGAACCGCGCACGTTGCGCAGGTCGGCGAGATCGTACAGCAGATCCTGGATCCACAGCGTGGCGCGCTTGCCGACCGTGGTCGGCTGGGCGGGCTGGAAGTGGGTGTAGCCCAGCGTCGGCAGTTCGGCGTACCGCGCGGCGAAATCCCGCAGCGCGCTTAAAACGGCGAGCAGACGCTGTTCCAATACCTCGAGCGCCGCGTGCATCGCGAGGATGTCGGTGTTGTCGCCGACGTAACAGGATGTCGCGCCGAGATGAATAATGGGTTTCGCGGCAGGGCACTGGACGCCGAACGCGTACACATGCGCCATGACGTCGTGGCGCACCTCGCGCTCGCGCGCCTCGGCGACCGCGTAGTCGATGTCGGTGAGGTGCTGCGCCATCTCGGCGAGCTGGGCGTCCGTGATGTTCTGGCCGAGCTGTTGCTCCGCGCGCGCCAGAATCAGCCACAGTCTGCGCCAGGTGGAGAACTTGAAGTCGTCGGAAAAAAGATACTTCATGCGGTCGCTGGCGTAACGGCCCGACAGCGGCGAAACATAGCGGTCTCTCATCAGCATCCCTCCCGAGCGGTGTTTTGGAACCCCAACAATTGTACTGGATTCGATCGGATTCGTCAAGAATTACAAGTAGAATAATTCGACGGAAATATACAAAAAGTATTATAATACGCGCGCCAACATCAGGCAGGGATTGGCCTCGCCCCAGAGGTCGTCGAAAACCTCGAGCGGCAGGAAGCCCTCCGCCTCGTAGAAACGGCGCGTCAGGGCGTAGCCGGGGTCGGGGTGGGACGCGGCGAGCGTTTTTACGGTTAAGAAACGGGCGCCGCAGCCGGCCGCGTACGCGGCGGCGCGCGCGACGAGCGCGCGGCCCGCCCCGGTGCGGTGGTGCTCGGGGAGGACGCCCATCACATGGATTTCGAAGGTGTGGAGGTTGTGTCTGTGGAGCGCGAGAAAGGCGATCGGGCGGTTCTGTTCGACCGCAGCAAAAAAGGGCATGGTCGCCGAATCCTGGATGTATTGGCGGGTCGATTCCTCGATGCCGAACCAGTCGGGAAGTGCCCTCAGCACTTTTTCGCAGATCTGTTGTTTTCGGGCGGGATCGGTGATCTCAATCAGCGTCATGGTCTTTGGGTTTCCGTACCTTTCTGCGGACGACCCAGAAAATGCAGTCGAGCGCGATGTCGGAGACCTCGCTGGTCTCGCGGGCGATCAACGAGCGGCGCGAGCAGTAGATCAGCTCGAAGCCTGCGGCCTCGGCGGCGACAACGACCTCCTCGCGGGAGGGGACGTGGAGAAAGCCCTCGACGTTCTCGGTGTCGTCGAGAAACAACAGGTCGCCGTACTCGGTCAGGCGGGGATCCATCTCCCCGCGGTTGAAGACCTCCTCGTAGTACTTCCAGTAATCGGCGAACTGATCGCTGGCGCGGTCGTGTGTCGTGAAGATGAAGACGCCGCCGGGTTTGACGACCCGCGCGATCTCGGTGAGCACCTTGTGCCGTTCCCCGGCGCCCTGAATTGTCATGAGGCCGTTGAACGAGAAGATGGCGCTGTCGAACGCGGCGTCCGGGAAGGGCAATGTGCGGGCGTCGCTGCAGTAAAAGCGAATCGGCATGTTGTTGCGCTCAGCGTTTTTCTTTGCGGCCGCGATCATGGGTTCCGAGACGTCGAGCCCGACGATATTGCTGTAGCCCATCCGGTAGAGATTGATGGTGGTGCGCCCCGCGCCGCAGCCGATGTCTAAAATGATATCGTTGCGGGTGAGGTAGCGCATAAAAATGATGTCCTCCGACGCCCACAGGCCGATATCGTCGACATTGTCGGAATAGCGCTTTACGACGTGGCTGTCCTCGAACATCGCGCGGTTGATGGCTTCTGCGTCCGGTTGCATAGGCTGCCTCCTCAGGCGGTGATACAGTGGTCGAGCGCGTATTGGATGATCTGCCGGTCGCTGACACGGAACAAGCCGGTGTCGGTGACCTCGGACGTGAAGGGGGGCGGCTCGACGATCAACATTCCGGTAAAGCGTCCCAGTTTTGTGTCGAAACAGTACAGGACGGCGCCGATGCGGGAGACCTCGACGCGCTTGCCGCCGGAATCCATGTAGGCGCGGGTCTCGAAGACATAGCGCTCGGCGAAGACGATGGTCGCGGTCTCGGCGAGCACGCTCGCGTTGAGTGTTCCGTAGCGGGTGGAGTACAGGATGTGGTAGAAGTTCTCGTAGTCGAATTTGTCGTGCTGCAGCTCGGCGATGAGCAGCGGCTGTGTGAGACAGCCCTCGCCGGCGAGCAGCGGGAGGTCGTCGGGCGTCACGTCCTTGAACGTCATCTCGTAGCGCTGCGCCAGCGAGGCGGCGAGAAAGATATTAGCATTCTTTTCGCGGTTGGTCCGGGTGTTGGAGAGGATACTGATGGTGACGACGACGGTCAGGGTGACGGCGAGCGCGACGGTGGTGTAGATCTTTTTCTTCGTTCGTTTCGAGATGATCCACGCGACCAAAGTCAGAATGATGAGCCCGACGGATATCGGGAAGATCAGCGCTTCTAACATGGTTTATCGCTGCCGGCGCGGTTCTTTTCGGCGGTTTCGAGGTCGCGGACGCGCTGTTCCAGCAGGCCGAGCGCCTGCGTGAGGTGGCGGTTGCGGTCGGTCAGCTGGGAGACGATGGAGGTCAGCGACAGAATCAGCAGCAGCGAGAAGCCCGCGAACAGCAGAAAGACGGCGTTGACGGGGTTGGAGATGCCGATGAGGCGCGACGCGCCGAGCAGCACCTCCGGGAAGATGAGGAATACCGCGAGCGCGACGGCGCTGAGCATCCACAGCAGCGTGTATTTCAGAATCAGGCGGCGGCGCTTGAGCATGACGAACAGAATGATGAAGAACAGCAGAATGCCCGCGGCAAGCACGATCTGCAGTGTCACGTTCATGCGCCATTTTTCTGGATTCTCCGAGACAGCGGCCGTCAGTGCGAGGATATTAATCACGAGATTTCCTTCTTCCCGTCGCGAACCGCCCCAAAACAATGGCGATCGAAACCTTAATCATGTAGTAGATGGAGCGGAACGACGCGATGGAGGAGACGCCGCCCTGCCGTTCCCGCATGCGCACCGGAACCTCGCCGACCCGGAATCCGGCGGTGACCGCTGCGACGATGGCCTCGGGTTCGGGGTAGTCCTGCGCGTAGTTTTCCGAGAAGAAAGCGCTCAACTCTTTATTAGTGGCGCGGAAACCGCTTGTGACGTCGTGGACGCGCCTTCCGCAGAAGACGCGGATCAGCCCGCTCAGGAAATTGATGCCGAACCGGCGCATCGACGAGGTCTGGAACCCCTCTTTCTCGAGAAAGCGCGAGCCGATGCACATATCGACGTCGCCGCGCGCGACGGGATCGACGACCTCCCTCAGGTAGGCGGGGTCGTGCTGGCCGTCGCCGTCCATCTGGACCGCGATGTCGTAATCGTTTTGGACGGCGTAGAGATAGCCGGTCTGCACGCCGCCACCGATGCCGAGATTGGCGGGCAGGCTGACGTAACGGCAACCGTTCTGCGCCAGAATCGCCGCGGTGTCGTCGGTCGAGCAGTCGTTGATGACGACGTAGTCGTAGTCGGGGTATTCGGCGGTCAGCTCCGAGAGGAAACCGAGAATCGATTCCTGCTCGTTGTAGGCCGGGATAATGATCAGTACTCGCATTCAGACCTCTGTCTTTTCTTTGTTGTGGATGGCGTCCCGCAGATGTTGTTCCAGTTGGTTCAGGATGGTCTCGCGGTCGTAGTGCCCGTCGCAGTAGGCGCGTCCGCGGGCCCCCATCTCCAACAGTTTTTCGGCGGGAAGCCGGGAGAAGGCCGCGATGGCGTCGCGCAGCGCGTCGACGTCGCCCGCGCGGGCAACCTGTCCGCAGCCCGACTGCTCGACCACCGCCGCGCCTGCGCCGTTCATAAAGGCCAGCACGGGTTTTGCGGCGTACATGTAGGTCTGGAGCTTGGCGGGCACGACAAGATTGAGGACGGCGCTGTCCTCGAGCGGGACGAGCAGCACGTTGCACAGTTCGAGATAGGCGGGAACGAGCGCGCTGTCGACCCAGCCCGTGAAGATAAAGCGGTCGGAGAGTCCCTTTTCGGCGACGGACGCTTTGACGGCGTCGAGCATGGGGCCGTCGCCGACGATGAGGTATTTGACGGGTTGATCGAGCGCCGCGGCAGCCGCGACCAGCTTGTCGAGACCCTGCGCGCGGCCGACGTTGCCGGCGAACCCGAGTACGAAGTCCCGGGCGCCGATGCCGTAGGCCTCGCGGGTGACGGCGCTGTCGCCGACGAGCGTCAGCGGTTCGGCGTAGTTGGGGAAGTAGCGCATGTCGCAGTCAAGACCCATGTCGCGCAGCTTGGGTTCGAACTGTTCTCCGCTCATCAGAATCATGTCGCCGCTCTTGTACAGCCAGCGCGACACGGCGAGGCTGATGCGCCGGAAGAGGGTCTGCGGCGCGTCCTCTTTCATGCCGAGCAGGAAATACATCGAGTCGGGCCAGATGTCGAGAATAAAGATGACGTTGGGGATATTTTTGCGGCGGGCCAGCACCTTGGCGGGCAGAATCTTGCTGACCGGCGAGTTGTTGAAGACGAAGATGACGTCGTAGTCGCGCCGGCGGAGTTTCGGCAGATGGAACAGGCTGTTGAACGCGAAGGAGGCGCAGTTGAGCATCAGCCGGACCGCGCTGTCGCGCCCGCGCCGGATCACGCCGACCCGCTCGATCGTGACGCCGTTGTGCGTCTTGTCGCCGCGGCGAAACCAACCGTAGCCCTCGTAGAACTTCCCCTGCGGCACGTTGGGCAGCGAGGTCAGCACGTCGACGCTGTGTCCGCGCGCGATGAGCCCGTCGCAGATGTCGTTGATGCGGAAGTTCTCGGGCCAGAAGTACTGGGAGACGACGAGAATCTTCATGATTTTTGCCAGATGTTCGCGTCGATGATCTTGGCGTAGCTCTCGATCAGTTTGACGACCTTGACCGAGACGTTGTCGTCGGTGTAGTCGGGGACGGCGGCGACGGGTTCGCCGTTGTCGTGCATGGCGACGGCGAGGTCGAGCGCCGAGAGGATGTCGCGCTCGGTGATGCCGCCGACGACGACGGTGCCGCGGTCGAGTACCTCGGGGCGCTCGGTGGAGGTGCGGATCAGGACGCCGGGGAACCCGAGCATCGCGCTCTCCTCGGACAAGGTGCCCGAATCAGACAGCACGACGTAGGCGTTTTGCTGGAGCTTGTTGTAGTCGAAGAAGCCGAACGGCTCCAAGTTCTGCACCCGGGCGTCGAACCGGAATCCGCGCTCGGTGATGCGCTTGAGGCTGCGCGGATGGGTCGAGTAGATGACCGGCATGTCGTAGTGTTCGGCGACGCGGTTGAGGGCGTTCATCAGCGAGTCGAAGTGCGCCTCGATGTCAACGTTCTCCTCGCGGTGCGCCGAGACCAGAATGTACTTTTTCGGGGTCAGCGACAACCGCTCGAGCGCGGTGCTGCGGTAGATGTTGTCCTCGTTTTTCGACAGCACCTCGCGCATTGGGGAACCGGTGACGAAGATGTACTGCGGGCGGATGCCCTCCGCGATCAGGTAGCGGCGCGAGTGCTCGGTGTAGGGCAGGTTGACGTCGCTGATGTGGTCGACGATGCGGCGGTTGGTCTCCTCCGGCACGTTTTCGTCGAAGCAGCGGTTGCCGGCCTCCATGTGGAAGATCGGAATTTTCAGGCGTTTCGCCGAGATCGCGGACAGCGCCGAGTTGGTGTCCCCCAGAATCAGCAGCGCGTCGGGCCTGACGCGGGTCATCACCTCGTAGCTGCGCGCCAGAATGTTGCCCATCGTCTCGCCGAGCGTGCCGCCCGCGGCGTCGAGGTATTCGTCGGGCGCGCGCAGGTTCAGCTCGTCGAAAAAGATTTTGTTGAGCGTGTAGTCGTAGTTCTGTCCGGTATGTACGAGCGAGACCTCGAAATAGCGGTCGCAGCACTTGAGGACCTCCGAGAGGCGGATAATCTCGGGGCGGGTGCCGACGATGACCATGAGTTTCAGTTTTGATACAGCCATGTAAATCCCTTTCTGCTCAGACGTCGAGATAATAGGTGTCGGGATGCGCGGGGTCGAGGAGTTCGTTGGCCCAGATCAATGTGACCAAGGTGCCCTCGGGCGCGGTGTTCGTAATGGAGTGGGTGTAGCCGGGCGGGATGTCGACGACCTGCAAGCGGTCGCCGCTGACGTTGTATTCGAGCACCTCGTCGCGGTCGATGCGGCGGAACCGGATGGCCGCGGTGCCCGAGACGACGAGGAATTTTTCGGTTTTGGTGTGGTGCCAGTGGTTGCCGCGCGTGATGCCGGGCACCGTTGTCGAGACCGAGAACTGGCCGTTCTCGTCGGTTTTAAAGAACTCGGAGAACGCGCCGCGCGGGTCGCTGTGCGCCGTGAGCGGGTAGGAGAAGGCGTCCTCCGGCAGGTAGCTGAGATAGGTCGAGTAGAGGTTTTTGGTGAGCGGTTCGGTGAGCGGGGGCAGTTTCCCGGTCTCGCGCGCCGCGTGAAACGCGAAGAGCAGATCGACGAGATCGCCCAGCGTCGTCCGGCAGGTGTCCGGCACGGCGCAGTAGCCGTCGGGCTGCGGCCCGACCGCGCCGTCCAGTGCGGCCTCGATGAGGTTCAGCACGTCGTCGATGTAGATCAGGGTCAGCGGGTTTGCGCGGTCGCTGACGGTGATGGGCAGGCCGCGCGCGATGTTGTGGCAGAACGTGGCGACGGCGCTGTTGTAGTTGGGGCGGCACCACGTGCCGTACACGTTGGGCAGCCGGACCAGGTAGACCGGCGCGCCGCTTTTGCGGGCGTAGGCGAGCAATGCCTGCTCGGCGGCCAGTTTGCTTTTGCCGTAGGGGTTGTCGAGCGCCGCCTGAATCGACGACGTCATCACGACGGGTACGGCGCGGCCCGATTCAAGCAGCTGCGCGGTGACGGATTCGGTGGAACCGGTGTTGCCGGTCACGAACTCGTGCTCGTCCTTCGGGCGGTTGACGCCGGCGAGATGCACGACGGCGTCGCAGCTTTCGAGGTACTGCCGCAGCTGTTCGGGCGCGGTGTCGATGTCGGCGCACAGCGGCTCGAAGCGGTCGGGCTGCCGCCGCAGATCGCAGACCAGATTTTTACCGATAAACCCGTTCGCGCCGGTGATCAGAATCCGTTTAGCCATAGAATACCTTTCAGAAAACTTCCGATTTTAGAGTATACTGCATAGCGGGCGTTTCTTGTAAAGCCCGCACCTTCCTAAAATGGGGTTTGGGGACGGAGTCCCCCTATCAAATGGAGGGTGGGCTGTGCGGCGAGACGAATGATCGCCTATCGTTTAGCGCGCAGTATTTTCGCGACGTCCTGAAAGGACGGCTGTTTCAGGTCCTTCTCGGACAGGACGAACGGCATATCGAGCGACGGCCATTCGATGCCGATGTCGGGGTCGTTGTACAGGATGCCGAGCTCGTCGGTCGGGTCGTACAGGCGGGAGCATTTGTAGCAGAACTCGGCGGTCTCGCTGAGCACCAGAAAACCGTGGGCGAACCCCTCGGGGACAAAGAGCTGTTTCTTGTTCTCCGCCGACAGAACAATGCCCGCCCAGCGGCCGAAGGTCGGGCTGTCGACGCGCACATCGACGCCGACGTCGAACACCTCGCCGGAAATCACGCGAACCAGTTTGCCCTGCGGGTTGTTGACCTGCATGTGCAGACCGCGCAGCACCCCTTTGCGGGACAGGCTCTGGTTGTCCTGCACAAAGCGCATGGTGCAGCCGGCGTCGTCGAAATCGGGCTGGGTGTAGGTCTCCATAAAGTAGCCGCGGGAATCGCCGTGGACGGTCGGTTCGATCACGAACATGCCCGGCAGCGCGGTCGGGATGAAATTGTATTTCGCCATGAATTCTCTCTCTTTCTGTCAGTCGTTTCTGGAAACCGCAAAGACGGTGGACAGCATCAGACGGAGGTCGCTGAACAGACCGAATGTGCGGAGGTACTCGAGGTTGTAGCGCATTTTTTGCGGCAGAACCTGTTCGATGTAGACCTGATCGACGTCCGCGGCGCCGGCCAGTAGGCGGGCCTCGTCCTTGAAGACGATACTGGCTTTCGAGGTGACGCCGGCGGGCATCAGCAGCGTCGCCATCATCTCGTCGGTGTAGGCGTCGACATATTTCTCGACCTCGGGGCGGGTGCCGACGAAGGTCATGTCGCCCGACAGAATGTTGATGAGCTGCGGGAACTCGTCGAGGCGGGTGCGGCGCAGAAATGCGCCGACGCGGGTGATGCGGGCGTCCCCCGCGACGGTGACGAGCGGGCCGATGCGGTCGGCGTCGCTGACCATTGTGCGGAACTTGAAGATGCGGAAAACCCTGCAGTCGCGGGTGTAGCGCGGCTGGCGGAAGAACACGGGGCCGCGGCTGTCGAGCACGACCGCGAGCGCGGTCAGCAGCAGCACCGGGCTTAAGATCAGCAGGCCGAGCGCGCTGAGCACGATGTCGAACAGGCGTTTGACGACGAGCGCGCCGCGCTTTTTGGCCAGCACGTCGTAGTAGGCGCGGACGGCGTCGCTGCGCATCCGCGCGGGCAGGCGGGCAAAATCCGTCAGCATGCGGGCCCCCGCTCGGCGGCGACCGCTTCCAGCAGGGCGGCGGCGGTGTAGTCGACCTGTGCGTCGGACAGCAGGGTGTGCAGGGGCAGTGTGATCTCTTTTTCGTAGAAGCGGTAGGCGTTGGGGTAGTTCTTGATGTCGAATCCGAGATTCTTGTACGCCGTCATCAGCGGCAGCGGCTTGAAGTGCACGTTGGCGGAGATTCCCTGTTCGCCGAGCCGCGCGATAATGCGGTTGCGCGTCGCCTCGTCGAGACCGTCGACCGTGACGATGTAGAGGTGGTGGCAGCCCGTGTAGCCGGGGCCGGTGTGAGGCAGCGGGGTCACCGCTGTGCCCGCAAAGAGGCGGTTGTACCGCGCGACGATCTCGATGCGCCGCCGCAGCATCTCCTCGTACCGCGCGAGCTGCGCGAGGCCGAACGCCGCGGTAAGGTCGGTCATGTTGCACTTGTAGCCGGGGACGACGATGTCGTACTCCCAGCCGCCGGCCTTGCTTTTCGCGAGCGCGTCCTTGTCCTGCCCGTGCAGCGAGAGCAGCGAGAAGCGGCGGTACAGTTCGTCGGCGGAACAGCTTCCGATGGCAGAGAATGCGGCGGCGCCGCCCTCCGCGGTCGTGAGGTTCTTGACGGCGTGGAACGAAAAACAGGCGAAGTCGGGGTAGCACCCGACGCTTTTATCCTTGTAGAGGGCGCCGAACGAGTGGGCGCAGTCGCCGATGAGCGCGACGCGGCCGAGCTGCTGCTGGAGGTCGTTTGCGGGGCGGAACAGCGCCTTTTTGTCGGCGAGGACGGCGCGGACGGCGTCGTAATCGATGGGGATGCCGCCGAGGTCGACGGGGATGACGGCCTTGGTCCTTTCGGTGATGGCGGCGGAGAGCGCGGCGGGGTCGATGTGGGGGCTGCCGGGCAAGGTGTCGACCATTACGGGCGTCGCGCCGACGTGCACGATGACGCTGGCCGAGGCGGTGTAGGTGTAGGCGCAGGTGATGACCTCGTCGCCGGGGCCGATGCCCAGAATGTGCAGGCACAGCTCCATCGCGGCGGTCGCGGACGAGAAGCATTTGACCCGCCCGGCGCCGAAGACGCGGGCGAGTTGATCCTCAAACTGTTTTGTCTTGGGGCCGGTGGTGATCCAGCCCGAGCGCAGCACCTCGGTGATCCGGTCGATCTCCTGTTCGCTGATGTCGGGCGGAGAGAAAGGAACCTGCATACAAACCTCTCAGAATACCTGATTGGGCGCGTCGTGGTGGAAGGAGGGGACCATCGCCTTAATCTGTTGGACGACCTCGCCGCTGTTGTTGTCGTAGGCGATCGCTTTGAGGTCTTTCAGCTTCTCGAAAAATGCGTCGGCGTCGATGTCCCCGGCGTTGCCGATAAAGATCTTTTTCTGGTTGGTGCTGGTGACGCCCTCCTCGGACAACAGCAGCTCCTCGTACAGTTTTTCGCCGGGACGCAGACCGGTAAACACGATCTCGATGTCCTTGTAGGGCACGAAGCCCGCGAGGCGGATCAGGTTTTCGGCGAGATCCAGAATCTTGACCTGATGCCCCATGTCGAGCACGAAGATCTCGCCGCCCTGCGCGATTTCGGCGGCGCTGATGACGAGGCTGACGGCCTCGGTGATCGTCATGAAGTAGCGGACGATGTCGGGGTGGGTGACGGTGACGGGGCCGCCCGCCGCGATCTGTTCCTTGAACAGCGGGATGACCGAGCCGTTGGAGCCCAGCACGTTGCCGAAGCGCACCGCGACGAACCGCGTCTTGCTCTGTTTGCTCATGGACTGGACGATCATCTCGCACACGCGCTTGGTCGCGCCCATGATGCTGGTCGGGTTGACGGCCTTGTCGGTCGAGATCAGCACGAACGTGTTTACGCCGTACTTGTGGGCGCTCTGCACGACGTTGTAGGTGCCGAAGATGTTGTTTTTCGCGGCCTCCTCGGGGCTGAACTCCATCAGCGGCACATGCTTGTGGGCGGCCGCGTGGAAGACGATACCCGGGCGGGTGCGCGCGAACAGGCGGTCCATCTTTTTGCTGTCGCGCACCGAGGCGATGCAGACCTCGAGATCCAGCGCCTCGCCGTACTGCATGCGCAGTTTCTGTTCGAGGTCGTAGATGTTGTTCTCGTAGATGTCGACCATAATGAGCTTTTGGGGTTTTCCGGCGGCGATCTGTTCGCACAGCTCGCTGCCGATCGAGCCGCCCGCGCCGGTCACGAGCACCGTCTTGCCGCGCACGAACTCGTTGGCGTTGTACTCGAGATCGATCTCCTCGCGGCCCAGCAGATCCTCGACCTTCACGTCGCGGACGCGGGAGAGCAGGTCCTTGCCGTCCGAGATGAGGCGGGTGATGTCGGGCAGCAGCCGCATGTTGCAGGCGGTCTTGGAGCAGATGCTTAAGATGCGGCGCTTGTCGGCCTCCCCGATGGAGGGCATCGCGATCAGGATGGTGTCGATGTCGCACTGGCTGACGAGCTGGGGGATGTTCTCGGTGGTGCCGAGAATCTTGACGCCCATGATGGTGCGGCCGACTTTTTGGAGGTTGTCGTCGACGGCGCAGACAATGTTGTAGTCCGAGCTCGTATTCTTAAAGATCTCGTGCATCAGCGTCGAGGCGGCGTCGCCCGCGCCGACTACCAGCACGCGGTGGCGCTGCCGGCCCGCGTAGGTGATTTTGGTGTTGCGCAGCATGCGGTAGGTCAGCCGCGTGTACAGCGTGATGGACGCGGCGAACAGCGCCGACATCAGGTAGACCGAGTTGGGCACGCGGCGGTCGCCGTTGTAGATGATCAGCGAGATGACGACGAAGGCCGAGATGGCGAGCGCCGACGCCAGCGCGCAGCGGAAAAACTCGTAGATCTCGGCGTAGCGCCACAAGCTGTCGTACATGCCCATCAGGACAAAGACGATAACAAAGCACAGCACGAAGAGAAATGTGCTGGAGAAAATCAGGCTGCGGTAGTTGACAAGGCTGACCCTGCCCGAGATCGAGACCCAGGTGATCAGGTAGGCGACGGTGATGCAAAGAATGTCCAGCGCAAGCATGATGCCGCGCCGGTTGCGTGATAAAATCCCTCTGTTTTGATCCATCCGGTGACTCCAAAGTACCTTGATTAAATCTTTTTCATATTCTTCAATATTATACAGATTTTTGAAGGATAAATCAATTAGCAGCTGACGACGGACAACAAAAGCGGGTTGAAGTCCAGGGCAGGAGGCGTTCGCGCTTCGCAGCGTACGTCGGCCATCGCCGGACAAACCGCGGACAGCCGGCAGCGGACGGCGGACAACAAATAATTGCAACACCCCGAAAATTATGCTACAATCAGGGAAACTTCAAACATAAAAGCGATGACCATTCTGAAAGTGCAGGTGAATTATGAAGCATTTTGGAACAAAAGTCATTCGAACCGGGCAGCTGATGCTTCGGGAACTGGATATCGAGGACGCGCCGGCGCTGTACCGGAACTGGGGGCAGTACGCCGCGTCGACGGCTGGCCTGCGGCTGGAGCCCTTTACGGCGCGCAGACAGATGCGGGATTACATCGACCGCGCGGCGAAACGGTACAAGAACCCCAACTTCTACTGCTGGGTGATCACGATCGCCGAGTCCGAGGATCCGGTCGGGATCGCCGGGATGAACATCGTCAGCGCGTCGGATGAGGTGGGGTCGTTGTTTGTCTCGATCGGTGAGCCGTTCGCGGACAAGGGGTACGCCGCCGAGGCGCTGCGCGCGATCATCGACTACGCGTTCCGGGACATCGGGTTTAACCGCATCGAAGCGCACAGCACGCCCGGCATCGGTATCTCGGCCGAACTGATGAAACAGTGCGGGCTGAACTGCGAGGGGCGCGCGCGGCAGCGGTACAAGACCGGCACCGGGTTCGAGGACTGCGACGTCTACGCCATTCTGCGCGGGGAATACGGCGCGAAATAGGAAAAAAAACGGCAGCAGCGCTGCCGTTTTTTTATGCGTTTTTTTCAGACATCGTAGCTGACGTTGGTTCTGCCGAAGTTCGGGTTGTAGTAGGGGTCGTGGCCGTCGCCGTAATATTGGGGCCAGCGCGCGCGCAGGATCGCGATCTCCTTCTCCATGCGGGCTTTCTTCTCGCCGGTCCGGTCGGAGCCGCGCGAGATCGACTCGTAGTGGTAGGCCTCCGCGACGGGGTTGTAGACGACGAGATACCCTTTTTCGCGTATTTTGAGGCAGAGGTCGACGTCGTTGAACGCGACCGCCAGCGCCTCGTTCCAGCCGCCGACCTCGTCGAAGACGGCGGTGCGGACACAGAGGCAGGCGCCGGTGACCGCCGACATATTGGAGGCGATGGTCAGCCGGAACAGGTAGCCCTCGTGGTTCCGCGGGTAGAGCGGGCAGAGGTTGGCGGCGCTGCCGCCGATGCCGACGGCGATGCCGCCGTGCTGAACCGAGTTGTCGGGGTAGAGCAGCTTGATGCCGGCGGCGCCGACATCGTCGCGCTGGGTGAACATGACCATCTCCTCGATCCAGTCGGGGCTGATGATCTCGATGTCGTTGTTGAGGAAGATCAACTGCTGCCCGCCCGCGAAGCTGCGGCCGAAGTTGTTGATCGCCGAGAAGTTGAAGGGCTTGTCCCAGACGGCGACGCGGACGCGGGGCTCGGCGGCCAGCGTCTCGTAGTACGCGAACGTCACGGGGTCCTTGCTGTTGTTCTCGCACAGAATGATCTCGTAGTTCGGGTAGCTGCTCTTTTCGAGGATCGATTCGACGCAGCGCTTGAGCACCTCGTGCTGGTCGCAGGTCGGGATGATGATGGAGACGAGCGGCGTTCCGGGGATCTCGTAGACGACGCGCACCATCGGGGCGACGGTGGCGTAGAGCGCGGTGCCGCCAAAGCGCATGCGGTCGAGGTGGCTCTGGACGGCGCGCACGGCGGCGTCGTAGGCGTACGGCTTGTAGGAGATGTCGTCGGCGACCGAGCCGGGGTGGGAGCGCCAGTAGTACAGCGGTTTCGGGATGTGGCAGATGTTTTTCGTCGTCTCGGTGATGCGCAGCGTGAAGTCGTAGTCCTGACTGCCGTCGTAGTCGGGATTGTAGCCGCCGACGGTCTCGAGCAGCGGTCGCGCGATCACGGAGAAGTGGCAGATGTAGTTGCAGCCGCGCAGAAAGTCCGGCGAGTAGTCGGGCTTGAAGTGCATGACATGGCTGTCGTACGGCGTCTTGGTGAAGATCGCTTCGTCGGTGTACAGGAACTCAGCGCCCGTATTGTTGATGGCGCGGACGACCTCGAACAGCGCGGCTTCGGTGATCAGGTCGTCCTGATCGAGCAGCGCGATGAAGTCGCCGTCCGAGAGCGCGATCGCCGCGTTGGTGTTGCCCGCGATGCCGAGATTTTTGTCGAGCTTTTGGTAGACGATGCGCGGGTCGCGCGCCGCCCACTCGGTGCACAGCGCCTCCGCCTCGGGGTGGCCGGCGTCGCTGCCGTCGGCGAGGCAGAGCTGCCAGTTGCCGTAACTCTGCGCCGCGACCGCCCGCAGCAGATCCTCAAAAATGGAGAGCGGCGGGTTGTAGACCGGCGTGATGAGGCTGATTTTCGGCATGCGCGCGAAAATCGTCTTTTCCTGCTGCGCGCGCTGCTGCGGGTTGAGGTAGAACTGCTTCTTCATGCGGTTTAAATAGCGCTTGCGGTGCACATAATGGCGAACCCCTTTCAGCACCTGAAGAAGCCCCTCGTTTTTCAGCATACGAAGGGCGCGGTATATCAAAGCGACAAGCGAATTTTTAGCGGCCCACGCGGGGACCGAAGCATGCTCCTCTTTCATAGAAACCTCGGTGGGAATTGAAATATGCGGGATCGACCAATCAGCCTGCGGCCGGCGCCTCGGGCTGCTCTTTGTTCTTTTTCCCACGAAACAGCAGCAATTTGCGGGACAGGAAGTTCCAGATAAAGACCACGACGGTCGCGACGATCTTGCCGATGATGTAGTAGCGCTTCGGGTTGATCAATGTGCCGAAGATCAGGTGGCGGGCGAACGGGACATCGAACAGCCAGATGATGAAGGAGTTGAGGGCCATGCCGACGAGGGCGCAGGCCGTGAAGATGGCGAAGCGGACGAGCGGATTGGAGACGTTGCTCTGGCGGAAGACCCAGAAGACCGACAGCACATAGTTGACGACCAGGCCGAAGATGAAGGAGACAATCGACGCCCAGAACGCGGTCATACCGGCGAACTCTTTCAGGATGATCAGCAGACCGGCGTCGACGATAAACGCGATACCGCCGACGACCAGCGAGCGAAAGAACTCGACCAGGGCGTTTCGGGCGGGGCCGAAGAACCAGTCTCGTACCGTAAACTTCTCTTTTTCCACGTCGCCTACCTCTTTCTTTGATATCCTTATGGTAATAGATTGAAATAAAATGTCAAGTCCGCTGTTCGTTGACGATTCGGGGAAAAACATGATAAAATACGGAATAACCCGAAAGTGAGGAGTCATATGAAGTATTGTAAACGCTGCGTGATGCCGGATACGCGTCCGGGCATTACGTTTAACGAGGAGGGCGTCTGTTGCGCCTGTACGCATTTCGACGACCGGAAAAAAGTGGATTGGGATAAGCGTTTTCTGGAGCTGAAGGCGCTTTGTGACAAATACCGCGGCATGAACGGGCCGGGGGGATACGACTGCGCCATCGCGGCGTCGGGCGGGAAAGACAGCCATTTTCAGGTGTATTTCCTGAAAGAGGTGATGGGCATGAACCCCATCCTGTTCTCGGCGGAGGACAATTTCCCGATGACCGAGGCCGGGAAACACAACCTTAAAAATATCTCGGAGGAGTTCGGCTGCACCATCATCAGCTGTAAGCCGGACATCCGCACCCAGAAAAAACTGATGCGGTACATGTTCGAGAAGTACGGCAAGCCGACCTGGTTCATCGACCGTTTGATCTACACGTTCCCGCTGCACATGGCCGTCAAGTTCAATACCCCGCTGCTCGTCTACGGCGAGAACGTCAGCTTCGAGTACGGCGGCGTGTCGGACGAGGAGACCTACTCGGCGAGGGACCAGATCAACAACGGTGTCGCGGTCGGCGTCCCGCTCGAGGAGCTGATGTTCGACGGCATCACCGAGAAGGAACTGTCGCTGACATTGGCGCCCGCGCCGGCCGATATGGAGCGGCTCGATCCGATGTACCTCAGCTATTTTGTGCAGTGGAACAGCTTCCAAAACTACGAGTTCTCGAAAAGCCGGGGGTTCCACGACCTGACGCACGAGTGGGACCGCACGCACCACGTCGAGAACTTCGACCAGATCGACTCGCCCGCCTACCTCGTCCACAGCTGGATGAAGTACCCGAAATTCGGCCACGCCGCCGCGACCGATTACGGCGCGCGCAGCGTGCGGTACGGCCTGATCACCCGCGAGCAGGCGATTGCGGGCGTCCGGGCGCGCGACGGTATGCTGGATCCGCGCTGCGTGCGCGAGTTCTGCGCGTTTGTCGGGTACACCGAGACCGAGTTCTGGAGCATCGTCGACCGCTTCTACAACCGCGATCTGTTCGAGAAGGATCTCGTCGGCCGCTGGGTGCTGAAGGACCCGGTCTGGAACCAGCAGTAGTTGCGCCGCGAACCGAAGCGCATAAAAAAGACCCTTTGCGGAACACTATCCGCAAAGGGCTTTTTGTGGGCTCTGAAATTGTCGAGGGAGTGCGGTTATGCAGTTTATCTGGGCTTTTTTGGTTGGCGGCGGCATCTGTGTCGTCGGGCAGCTGCTGATGGATTACACCAAGCTGACGCCGGCGCGGATTCTGACGAGTTTCGTCGTCGCGGGGGTGATTCTCAGCGCGCTGGGGTGGTATCAGCCGCTGGTGGATTTCGCGGGCGCGGGCGCGACGGTTCCGATCGTCGGATTCGGGCACGCGCTGTTTCAGGGCGTCGCCGACGCGGTGAAAGAGCGCGGCGCGTCCGGGGTGATCACGGGCGGCCTGACGGCGGCGGCGGGCGGCATCGCGATGTCGCTGATGATGGGGCTGGTCGTGGCGCTGGTGTTCCGCTCGAAGGATCAGCACTAGAAAAAACGGACAGGAAAAAGCGGCTGTTTCATACGAAACAGCCGCTTTTGCGGTTACTCAGGCGTTCGCTTTTTTCGCGATCGCGGCTTTTTTGCGCGCCGCGGTGTTTTTGTGGATGACACCCTTGCGCATGGCCATGTCTATGGTACTGTAAGCGTCGTTGACGACCGCTTTGTTGTCAGAACCGGGAGCAATGGCAGCCTCTGCCTTTTTCAAGGACGATCTGAGGTTGGATTTCACCGCCTTGTTGCGCTCATTTTCCTTTTTTGAGGTCTTGACGCGCTTTATCTGGGACTTAATGTTCGGCATGGTACCACCTCCTTTTGTTGCCGTACAGCTTTAGTATAATAGCATTATTTTTTTTAAAAAGCAACGCATTTTTTGATTTTTTGCAGAATTTACCGGGAATATTCAGAAACGGGCGGTCATAGGTTTAACCATTACGGGTATGGGGGAGCACGATGAAAAGACAAGCTCCGAAACAGGTTCGGGAGTTGATAGCGGTCGCGCTGATCTTCGCGGTGCCGCTTGCGGGGTCGGTTTTCGGGTTCGGGCCGTCGCTGCCGCAGGCCGGCGCGGCGTTCGTCAAGTTCACCGCGGCGTCGGCGATGCCCGACGTCGGCGTCGAGATCTTCCTGGACGATGTGCGCGCCTACGTCGAGGAGCACTCGGGGCCGGCGGGGCCGCAGCCCGAGATCTATGTACCGCCAACAGGGGAGGAACCGGAGACGCCCGAGGCGACGCCCGCGCCGCAGCGGGAGCCGGAACCGCTCGACGATCTGCGCAGCGACCTCGAGAAGGCGATGGCGGCGATCCCCGAGGGCAACCGGAAGCCGATCGAGCAGGTGCAGTTTCTGTCCCATCCGTCGGGGGACAATTTCTTCAACTACGAGAACGGCACCGTCCGCAACGCGACGACGTACAGCAACAGCGAGATGCTGAACTACGCGATGGGAGACCTGTTGTTCGGCATCGAGCTGAATAGCACCGAGCCGCAGGTGTTGGTCATGCACACCCACTCGACCGAGAGCTACGACCGCTTCGATGCGGGGTTCTACGACGTGAATTACCCGACGCGGTCGACCGACATCGAGGACAACATCAATGTCGTGGGCAAACAGATTGTCGACACGCTGAACAGCCTTGGGATCTGCGCGATTCAGGCGACCGATTACCACGACTACCCCTCGTACAACAACTCGTACTCGCGCAGCGCGGTGACGGTGCAGCGGGAGCTTGCGCGGCATCCGAGCATCAAGATCGTGCTGGACATCCACCGCGACGGCATCCAGGCCGAGAACGGGACGCGCACCAAGCCGACCGCGATGATCGACGGGAAAAAAGCGGCGCAGATCATGATTGTGTCGGGCGCCGACGACGGGACGATGAACCTGCCGAATTTCCGCGAGAATCTCAAATTGGCGGTGCGGCTGCAGAACAGCGCCGAGTCGCTGTTTCCGGGACTGACGCGGCCGGTGCTGCTGGCGTACCGGCACTACAACCAGGATCTGACGACGGGGTCGCTGCTGATCGAGGTCGGGTCGGAGTCCAACACGCTCGAGGAGGCGCGCTACGCCGGGGAACTGGTCGGGCGAGCGCTGGCGAACCTGTTCGGCGCGCCGGTGACGTGACAAACGGGACGCAAAAACGCCCGCCGTCAGGCGGGCGTTTTGTTATGCCTCGATCGAGAGACCGGCGGGTTCGATTGCTGCCGGTTTGACGGCGCCGGTCGCGGTGTATCCGGCGGTGACCGGGAACGCTTGAGCGGCAGATTCTGCAGCGGGGGTGTCCGCTTCGGTTGTGGAAGTGGCGGTGACGGACGCGGTGCCCGTGGTCTTTTTGGGGTTGTTGATCTGCTCGAGCTTGGCTTTGAGGATCATGGCCTGCCGCTCGCCGGTCGCGTAGGGCGCCGGGTCGTCCTCGTCCTCTTTGCGGCGTTTCAGCGGCAGCTTTTTGTAGTCGCCGGTCTCGGCGAACGTTTGAAACTCGTTTTCGCAGGCTGCCATGCGCATCTGTATAAACCGGAGCGCGATTTTCTTGTCGTCCTCGCTCATGTCGGAGCGCTGGATGATATCGGACTGATGCATGAAGTTCATCATGTGGCGCTCTTTGAGTTTTTTAACGTCCTCCTTGGAGCGGCACTGTTTGAGTTCCTCTTTATAAAGTTCGCGCTCCTGCTCGATGAAGACCGCCTTCTCGTACTCCTTGGGGTTGTGCGCGCGCAGGTACTCCAGCTCGTCTTTGGTGAGGCGCTGGCCGTACATCAGCTTGTTGCCGATGGCGGTGAGCGTGCGGGCTTTTTTGTCGTCCTCCGCCATCTGTTTGAGTTGACGAATGCGGGGATCGAGCTCTTCCTCGCGCTGTTTTTGCAGCGGATTCGACTTCTTTTTCTCCGACCATTTCTGACGGAGAGCGAAGTCCTTCATGGCGTCCTGAACCGTTCCGACGATTTTCTGCATAGTTTTGTCCTGCCGCGTTTCATAGGATATCTATATATCGACCGGATTCGGGAAAAAGTTAACGGTTGACGCGAGCGCGCGGGAACGGAAAAGCGCCGCCCGCGGATGCGGGCAGCGCGGCGTAGGCGCGGGTTACTGCGCGGTGCCGTCGGCGATGAGTCCGTTCAGGATGCCGCGGACGCAGGTTCCCCATTTTTCGGGTTCCTCCTTGATGGGGGAGTGGGCGGATTCCTCGAACCAGAACCACTCCTTTTTCGGCGCCTGCAGCTGGTCGTACCACGTCTGCGCGAGCGCAACGGGGGTGTTCCAGTCGTGGCGTCCCTCGAGCAGGAAGACAGGGACGGGCAGCGATTTCGCGGTCTCGATCAGGTGGGCCGAGACGACCTCGCGCCAGAGCCGGTCGAGCGAGGAGTAGCTGCCGTTGCTGTAGGCCGGGAAATGCCACAGGCGGTATTCGGGCGAGGCCAGAATCTCCAGAAGGATCCCGGTGATCAGCGGTTTGTGGAATTGGTAGATCGCGCCGCCGTAGCAGGCCAGCAGGTTGCGCTGGACCATCATGTCCTTCTGGCTGCGGAACATGCCGTCGACCGGACAGCCGATGCGCTCGAGGTCGGCGACAGCTTTGGCGTCGCCGAGGCGTCTGGCCTCGCTGAGGCAGAAGTCGTAGGAGATGCGCTCGTTTTCGGGGCCGTCGACGAACTGCCTCATGCCGAGGTAGGCGGCGACGTGCTGCGGGTATTTCTGGATGAGCAGCACGGCGAGCAGCGAGCCCCAGCTGTGGCCGACGACGACGATTTTATCTTTGTGGAGGCGCTCTTTCAGCAGGACGCAGAGCTCGCCCGCGTCGTCGACGAGGCGGGCGACGCTGAGGTCGGCGAGCGGCGCGCCTTTGCGGTAACTGTGGCCGGCACCGCGCTGGTCCCAGCACACCATCGTGACGATGTCGGCGAGGTGGGACTGGTGTTTCAGCACCCAGTGGCGGTCGCAGACGCCGGGGCCGCCGTGCAGGAACAGCAGGACAGGCAGACCGGGATCGGTGGTGCGGATGCGGATGGATTGTTGGACGCCGCCTAACGTAACGTTCTCTTTGGAATCTATTGCGTACGGCATGATTCTCTCCCTTTTTGGTTGGCTACTACACGGCGATATTTTCGAGTTCGCCGCGGGCGTAGTTGCGGTCGTTTTCGTCGGTGACGGCCTCGCAGGCGGCGAGACCCTTGGTGATGTTCTCCTTTGCTTGATCGAGGTTGCCCAGCACGCTGCAGGCGCGGGCGACGGCCTCGTAACCGAAGACCAGATCGAGGTCGCCGATGCCGTTGTCGAGACAGAGGCCGAGCGACTGTTTTCCGTGCAGCAGCGCGGGGACCCCCATGTTCAGGATGCTGTAGACGTGGGAGACCTGCCATTCTCCGCGGGCATTGTTGACCGGGTTTTCGGCGCTGCGCCACAGATAGCAGGAGGTGTGCGCTTTGTGGAGCATCGTGATGTCGTCCTCGGGCGTGCGGTCGGTCTTGTCCAGCAGATCCCAGGTCTCGTTGAAAAGTTTTTTGGCTTCGGCGATGATGTCCATACAGCAGCTCCTCCGGTTTTTCTGCATTATAACACGCCGAAAACCGCGCCGCAACGGGTGCGCAAGGTTTTTTGGGTCTAACCGCCGCGGGCGACGAATAGAATTTACAAAGAATCGGTGGTTAGGGGACAGACCATATGAAAGAGACAGTGGACCGCGCTGTTCTGTTGGGCAGATACATAGTCGAAACGGGCGATACGGTGCGCGGGGCGGCCAGGGAGTTCGGGGTCAGCAAGTCGACGGTTCACAGTGACGTCAGCAAACGGCTGCGCCGAATCAATCCGGCGTTGTGGCGGCGCTGCAATAAGGTGCTGCAGCACAACAAGGACGAGCGGCATCTGCGCGGCGGGCTTGCGACGAAAGAGAAGTACTCACTGATAAAGGCAGGGAAATAGGGTTGCGCAGCAAACGGCTGTTCCGTGCGGAACAGCCGTTTTGTCGTTATGGCTCGGTGCGGTACAGGGTGTAGGTACTGCCGTCGGTGTAGCAGTAGACCGTCAGCTGCATGTCGTTGTTCTCCGCGGTCAGGCGGAACATCGGGGTCCAGACGTCTTTTTCGTCGGAGCCGATGCGGTAGACGCCCTCACGGTTGATGCCCCAGTACAAGCCGTAATAGCCGGGCAGCGTGTAGTTCGGCAGATTGGTCTGCAGGTTGCCGTTTGCGTCGATTTCGAAGTAGTGCCCGCCGTCCGCGAAGCGCACGCCCATGATCCGCGCGGCCAGAAAGCCGTGTTGCGCCATCCCCTCGAAGTCGCCGAGCTCGTGGATCAGCGCCATGTTCCGCTCGTAGTCCTCGGGGCGCCACTTGCTGATCTGCAGCTGATAGATGCGGTAGTAGTTCGCGGAATCGCCGTAATCCCGGACGATCTCACGACGGAAGTCGGCGCTGGAGAGGCCGGTTTCGTTGGAGTTGTCGACCAGGGTCCGGTAGTAGCGCTGCCGGCATTGCTGCGCCCGCCCGGCGCTGTCGGCGTAGTTCCCGAGCGCCGTGAAACCGCGGCAGGCCGAGATGAGATCGCCGCTTAGCTCGTAGCGGTCGGCGATGCGGAACAGCGCGGCATTGCGCTGATCGCCGCTGTCGCGATAATCGCCCAGCGCGCCGAAAATGCGGGCTGCCTCGGCGTCGCTGCCCCGCGCCGCGTAGTCGGACGCCGCGGCGTAAAGATCGGCGCTGTAGGCGGCGACGGCGTCGCCGGTTTGGAGGCGGGAGAGATATTGCAGCGCGGGGCCGACCTGATTCAGCCGGAGCGCGCGGACGCCGAGTTTGGCGTAGACGGCGTCGGCCCTCTCGCGGGCGTCAAAAAAGCCGCCGAGCGATTCGTACAGCAGCGCCGCCTCGTAGAGATTGACGGGTTCAGCGCGCCCCGCGGCGCGGTAGACGCGCAGCGGTTCCGACAGCAGGCAGACAGCCAAAAGAAGAACCGCAGCGATACAGCAAAACAACAGTTTCAGGTTGCGCGCGCGATTCATGGCAGGGGTTTGTTCGACGTGGTTTTCCAATAGACCTCCGGCGTTCCGTAAGGAATCCCCGACCGTGATGGCCGGGGACGGTGGTATGCCCGATGCGATTCGAACGCACGACCTTCAGAGTCGGAGTCTGACACTCTATCCAGCTGAGCTACGGGCACATATTCGCGGAACGCATATTATTTTAGCACGGAAGGACGCGTTTGTCGAGCCCGAATCCAAGAATTTGGGTGTGTGGCGATAACAGAGTTCGGCCCATTATTTGTCGTAATTAATAGAAAAAAACAAAAAACATGGTGAAAACAACTATGCACATCTCTCTTAAAATATGGTATGGTATAAGAAAATAGCAATTGTGGGGAAGAGTCTATGAAGTGTCAAAATTGTAACGCGAAGATCTCAGACGACGCAAAATTCTGTCTATCTTGCGGCGCGCCAGTCGGCGCGCCCACACCTGCGGCAGGCGGAACAACCTGTGCGAACTGCGGTGCGGCGGTTGCGCCCGGCGCTGCGTTTTGCATGAACTGCGGAACGGCGGCAGCAGCTGCGCCGCCTGCAGCAACAGTGCAACCGGCCTGCAAGAACTGCGGCGCGGTGTTGAGTGAGGGCTACCTGTTCTGCAAGAAATGCGGAACGCCGGTTGCGCCTGTGGAACAAGCCGCGGCGCCGTTTGTTGTCGCGGCGGAGCAGATTATCAGCGAGGTTGCGCCGGTGGTGCCCGCGGAGCAGATCATCGCGGACGCCGCAGTAGAGGTTGCGCCGGTCGTGAACGATGCGGCGGTCGCGGAAGCGCCGCCCGCCGCGCCGACAGTGGACGAGATTATGGCCGAGATCGCGCCGGTGGTGCCTGCGGAGCAGATCATCGCGGACGCCGCGGCGGAGGTCGCGCCCGTTGTGAGCGACGCGGCAGTCGCCGCGAACAGCGCGCCGTATTTTGAAGACCCGATACCGGCTGCGGCAGCGCCGACCGGCGACGAGACCATCCGCGCGAACTATGTGCCGGCACCGCAGACCTATGCGGAGCCCCCTTCGACGGTCTGCCCGACCTGTGGCGCGGCTGTGAAGGAGGGGCGGAAGTTCTGCGGTTCCTGCGGGACCCCGATAGCCGCCGCAGCGCCCGCCACCCCCTATCCCGCGGCGCCCGCACCCGCGGCGTATATTCCGCCGGATACCGTTCCGATTGCGCCCTATCCGCAGGATACCGCCTCGAATGCATCGTATGCGCCGCCGCCCTATGTCGCGCCGCCGATGCCGCCCGCAAAGGAGAAAAAGAAGAAAAAGAAAGGCGGGCTGATCGCGATCCTGATCGTGGCGGTGATTGTGCTGGCCGGCGGCGGGTATTTCACCGTCAACTCGATTCAGCGCCGAAATAAGTATCAGGATGCGGTACAGAAGTTCAACAGCCGCGATTACGCCGCGGCGCTGGTGCTTTTCGACGAGCTCGGAGAGTACGAGGATTCGCAGAATTTCTTAGTGCAGTGCCAGCAGAACATTGATTACGACAAAGCGATGAAGCTGTTCAACGAGGAGAATTACCCAGAGGCCATGAAGCTGTTCCAACAGCTGGGGACCTTCAAGGATTCTGCGGCGAAATACCAGGAGTGCTCGCAGATCGCGGAGTACAACACTGCGATGGATCTCTTTAATTCCGGGGAGTTCTACCACGCGCGGCTCGCGTTTCTTGCGCTCGAGGATTTCCGGGACAGCGCGGCGCTGGCGGAGTCCTGTATCCAGACGCCGCCCAAAACCGGCGTGCTGTACCACAACCCAAACTATGAATCGTCGAAATCGACGTTTGCCATCGAGAACGACAACTCGTACCGCCTGTATAAGGTGTACAACTACGAAAACAATGATCTCGTCTGCACCCTCTTCCTGCGGCCGAACGAGTATGTGAGCGTCAATTTCCCGCCGGGCTATTACCGCATCAATGAGGCCATCGGCACCCAGTGGTTCGGCGAGAAGGATATGTTCGGCGAGGACGCGTACTACGGCGCGATGGAGTTTGACGGCAACGGGACGAAGTACTACGAGTTCAAGCTGGATACCACCAGCACGCTTCGGTTCGACGGCTCCGGCGAGACGCCGGCCAACTCCGACGAACTGCCCAAAGAGGATTTCTAATTGCGATTACATAAAAGGGCGGCGCGGTTGCGCCGCCCTTTTATGTTCCAGAGTTGAGTTTTGAGAACCGGTTGAGGGATGAAGGGCAAGATCCTTCGCTTCGCTCAGGATGACAGAAAAAGAGCGGTGTCCGGGTTTCTGGAGTGCCGCGCGGTGCGCGGCATTTTAATATACGGGTACGGATGACGGATTTGTTCGAAGAAACGCCACCCGCGGAGCGGGTGGCGTTATCGGAATGTTCGGGGTCTTCGCTGTTACCGGAAGGTGATTTCGGTCTCCGTGGCCGATTCGATAATAGCCAGCGAGTGGAGGTTGTAGCCGGCATCGCGCAGGGTTTTGCCGCCGCCCTGGAAGCCCTTCTCGACGGCGATGCCGATGCCGCCGACCGTCGCGCCCGCCTGATCCGCGATGTCGCACAGGCCGCGCAGCGCCTCGCCGCGCGCGAGGAAATCGTCGATAATCAGCACCTTTTCGCCGGCGGACAGCCACTGTTTCGCGACGATCAGCGTGACTTTTTTCTTGTAGGTATACGAGAAGATGTCGCTGCGGTACAGGCCGCCCTCGATGTTGTCGGACTTGGCTTTTTTCGCGAAAAGCAGCGGGAGGCCGAAGACCTGCGCCGTCATCGCCCCGAGCGCGATGCCGGAGGCCTCAACGGTCAGAATCTTCGTGTAGTCGGTGTCGGGAAAGAGCCGCCGGAACTCCAGTGCCATCTCGCGCAGCAGTTCGACGTCGATCTGGTGGTTGAGGAATCCGTCGATTTTGATGATGTTGCCGGGCAGCACAACCGCCTCCCGGCGGATGCGATCTTTCAGAATTTCCATGCCGTTCCTCCTGTGATAATCCATACTAGCGCGATCGCCCGTCGAATTCAAGGGTCCAGTTGATTTTTTGTCGAAAAAATGATACGATAATAGGTAATTATCAACAAGGAGTTAATATGTTATTTGTTCAAGATGTTACGAAAAGGTACGGGAAAGTTTTGGCGAACGATCATATCTCGTTCGACGTAGGGGACGGCAAGATCGCGGTGCTGCTGGGGCCGAACGGCGCCGGGAAATCGACGATGATCAAGTGCATCGCGGGATTGCTGCGCTTTGAGGGCACCATCACGCTGGGCGGATTTTCCAATAAAAGTCTGGAGGCGAAGTCGCTGCTGGGCTATGTGCCGGAGATTCCGGCGGTATACGACCTGCTGACGGTCTGGGAGCACCTCGAGTTCATCGCGCGCGCCTATAAGCTGCCCGCGGGGTGGGAGGAGGACGCGCGACAGCTCGTTGAGCGCTTTGAGATGACCGAAAACCTCAAAAAACTGGGCAAAGAGTTGTCGAAAGGCATGCAGCAGAAGGTGTCGATTCTGTGCGCGCTGGTGTCGAAACCCAAGATGATTATTCTGGACGAGCCGATGGTCGGGCTGGACCCGCACGCGATCAAGGAACTGAAGCTGATGTTCCGCGAGCTGCGCGCGGCGGGGACGACATTGCTGATCAGCACGCACATGATCGAGATGGTCGAGGACAATTGGGACGTCGCGCACATCATGATCGGCGGACGGATTGCGGCGACCCGCATCAGCGGACAGACGCACGCGGACGGCAAGACGCTGGAGCAGCTGTTCTTTGAGATCACCGAACGCCGCCCGGAGGACAACGCATGAAAGCGCTGCTGTACCTGACCCGTGTGCGGCTGAAGAACATGCTGGTGGGGATGATTAAGAAACCGGCGCAGCTGATTTTGATAATTTTTGTTGTCGGAATGATCGTGTTTACCATTTTTTCGGCCCGCTTCGATGGGGTCGATGTGCCGGTCGGAACGCCCGAGCAGTTTGCGGCGCTGATCTTCGTATTTTTTACGATGATGTTTGTCATCGGATTGATGTCGGGGCTCAAGCGCGGCGCCGGGTTTTTCTCGATGTCCGACGTCAACTTTGTGTTTCACGCGCCGATCTCCAACAAAAAAGTGCTGATGTACGGATTGATCCGGCAGGTCGGCGTGCTGGCGCTGGGCGGCTTCTTTATCCTGTACCAGTACAGCTGGCTGAACAACCTGTTCGGCATTCGGGTGTCGATGCTGTTTCTGCTGCTGCTGGGCTATGTGGTTGTGATTCTGTCGTCGCAGGTGCTGGCGCTGCTGCTGTACTCGGCGACCTCGTCCAACGAACGGATGCAGAAACTCGTAAGCAGGGTGATTTTCGTTGTGTTTGTCGCGGCGGCGGCAGTTCTGCTGCTGCCGGCGGTGCAGGCGGCGCTGTCGGGCCCGCTGGCGTTCGACAAGATACTGCCGACGTTGGTTGGCAGCCTGACGCGGCCGGGCGTATATTACATCCCGGTTCTGGGGTGGATGACCGCGTTTGTGCGCGACTGTTTCCACGCCGAGGGGCTGCGGCTGCTGATTCCGCTGGCCGCGACGCTGGTATTGGACGGCGCGCTGATTGTGATATTTACGCTGATGAACGTCGACTACTACGAGGATGTGTTGCAGTCGGCCGAGACCTCCTACGCGGCGCTGACCGCGCAGCGGCAGGGCAAGGTGAAAGAGGTGCTGCCCTCGAAGATCAAGGTCGGGAAAGTGGGACTCGGCAAGGGCTACGGCGCGTCGGCGATCTACTACAAGATGGCGGTGGAGAACCGGCGGGCGCAGGTGCTGTTCCTGAACCTGCAATCGATGATCGCGATCGTGGTGACGGTCTTTCTCTGTCTGCTGATCAAGGAGGTCGGAACGATAGTGCCGATCGCGACGAACATCTACATCATGATATTTACGACGCTGTTTGCGCGCTGGCAGCGGGATTTGGAGCGGCATTACGTCTACCTGATCCCGGACGATCCGTTCAAGAAGCTGCTGTATCTGTTGGGCGATAACATTCTGAAACGGTTGATCGACGCGGTGATTATCGGAACGATCATCGGGGTGCTGTGCAGCGCCGGGATTCTCGAGACTCTCGGGTCGATCGCGGTGTTGTTCGCGGCCAGTATGATTTTTATCGCGGCGGTAATTCTTTCGGAGCGGCTGTTCGGCGCGATGCACATCAAGTGGCTGCAGGTAGTCTTCCTGTTCCTGACCATCTTTATCGCACTGGCGCCCGGAGTCGCGGCGGGCATTATTCTGGGCATTACGACGGGATCCGGTGCGCTGGGATATCTCGTGGCCTCGGGCATCTCACTGGTGATTTCGGTGCTGATTCTGTTCCTGTGCAGAGGGATGCTGGACCGGGTCGATATCAACGGGTAGTTCGATAAATGATTGCGGGGTATATTATGAGCCAGTCAAATTACGGCGGCGAGACCAGTAAAGAGAGCATCCTGCGGTGCGCCATTGAACTCGGACAGGAGATCGGGGTCGAGGATACCTCGATCCGGCGGATCTGCAAAAAAGCCAACCTGTCGATCGGCGCGTTCTACCATTACTACAAATCCAAGGAGGAGCTGGTCAACGAGGCCTTCCTGCAGTTCGACACGACGCTGAACGACGTCAAGCTGGAGCGGTACGCCCAGATGCCGCCGGTCGACGCGATCCGCGCGGTGCTGATGGATCATCTGCACAACTCGGTGAGCCTCGGCTATCCGCTGATGACGGAGTTCTACCGCTCGCTGCTGCAGTTCGAGTTCCGGCACGCGGTCAACCCGCAGCGCGCCTACTACCAGGCCGTGACGGTCAACGTGGCGCGCGCGCAGGAGCAGGAGATCTACACGAAGGAAATGAAGGACGTCGAGATCGCCGAGTTCTTTATCCGCTATTCGCGCGGCAACACGATCGACTGGTGCCTGCACAACGGGAAATACGATGTCGTGGCGATCACCGAAAAGCAGCTGGACAGCATTCTGTACGCCGATTTTCTGCTGACCGACAAGGCGAGAAATGAACGCGCGGGGAAATAGAGTTAAACAAAAATACCGGGAGCAACTCCCGGTATTTTTTGATGCGGATTTAAGTCAGCCGCTCGATCGCCTGTTCGGTCGTCGTGACGAAGAAGACGAGATTGCCGCGGTTGGACTCGGTGATGAAGTCCTTGAGCGGTTTGCTGGTGTAGCCCGAGAAGTCGCCGACGATGGCGAGCGACTTGCGGTAGTTTGAAAACTTTTGCAAAATCTCACCCGCGAGGCCGGTGCTCAGCACAAAGAACTCCGGGCACAACGCCGATTTCGGCAGCACAAACCGCGAACAGCCGGTCTCGTACGAGAGGCTCATGATGAGGTCGAGCGCGGTCGCGGCGTCGGTGATCAGCACCTCGTCGCTGTGGATGACGAGGCAGCTTTGGTTGTTTCGGCGGACGATCTCGGTGCGCACGGCGCTACTGAAGCGTCGCCAGCACGACGGCTTTTATCGTGTGCAGGCGGTTCTCGGCCTCGTCGAAGACGACGGACTGCGCCGACTCGAAGACCTCGTCGGTGACCTCCATCTCGGAGATACCGTATTTGTCGCAGATCTCGGCGCCGATCGCGGTTCCGGTGTCATGGAACGAGGGCAGGCAGTGCATGAAAATCGCGTCGGAGCTCGCGTTTTGCATCGCGGCGGCGTTGACCTGATAGGGGGACAGCAGCTTGATGCGGGATTCCCACACCGCGTCGGGTTCGCCCATCGAGACCCAGATATCGGTGTAGAGGACATCGGCGTTTTTAGTGCCGGCGCGGACGTCGCTGGTCAGCGTGAGGGTCGAGCCCTGCTGCGCCGCCAGTTCGCGCGCGGCCCGGACCAGCGCCTCGTCCGGAAACAGTTCCTCGGGCGCGCACGCCGTGAAATGGACGCCCATCTTCGCGCAGCCGATCATCAGCGAGTTGCCCATATTGTTGCGGGCGTCGCCCATGTAGGTGAAGCGCAGATCTTTCAGCGCGCCGAAATGTTCGCGCATCGTCAGCAGGTCGGCGAGAATCTGGGTGGGGTGGAACTGGTCGGTCAGCCCGTTCCAGACCGGCACGCCGGCGTATTCCGCGAGCTCCTCGACGAGGGTCTGGCTGTAGCCGCGGTACTCGATGCCGTCGTACATGCGGCCCAGCACCCGCGCGGTGTCCTTGATCGTCTCTTTCTTGCCCTTCTGGGAGCTGCCGGGGTCGAGATAGGT
>JAVBVJ010000111.1:0-10782 GCA_031554355.1 Oscillospiraceae bacterium | reverse complement strand
ATCCCGATGAGGCAGCCGCGCGCGTAGGGGTCCCAATGCGGCGCGCCGAGCCCGGTGAACGCCGGAACAAGGTACACGCCGCCGGTGTCGGTCACTTTTTGGGCGTAGTATTCGGCGTCGGGGCTCTCGGTGATAAAGCGCAGTTCGTCGCGCACCCATTGAATCACCGCGCCGCCGACAAAGATGCTGCCCTCCAGCGCATACTGAACCTTTCCGCCGATCGCGATGCCGATGGTCGTCACAAGGCCGTTGTTGCTCTCATAACGTTTGTTGCCGGTGTTCATCAGCAGAAAACAGCCGGTGCCATACGTATTTTTGCTCTCACCGGCTTCGAAGCAGCACTGGCCGAACAGCGCGGCCTGCTGGTCGCCCGCGATGCCCGCAATTGGGATCGTCGCGTTCTGTATGTTGGTGGTACCGTAGATCCCGCTGCTGCTTTTAACCTCTGGCAGGCAAGCTTTTGGGATGTCGAGCAGCGCCAGCATCTTGTCGTCCCAGCACAGCTTTTCGATGTCGAACAACATGGTGCGCGAGGCGTTCGTGTAATCGGTGATATGCACCTTGCCGTCGGTCAGTTTCCAAATCAGCCAGCTGTCGACGGTCCCGAACAGCACCTCGCCGCGCGCCGCTTTCTCCCGCGCGCCCTCGACGTGGTCGAGAATCCATTTTATTTTCGTGCCCGAAAAGTAAGCGTCGGGAACCAGGCCCGTCGTCTTTTTGATGTAATCAGTATGTCCGGCGGCTTTCAGACCGTCGACGATGTTGGCGGTGCGGCGGCACTGCCACACAATCGCGTTGTAGATGGGGCGGCCGGTCTCGCGATCCCACAGGATGGTCGTCTCGCGCTGATTGGTGATGCCGATACCGGCGATATCGCCCGCATGGATGCCGCTTTTGGCGATAACCTCGTTCATAACCGCGATCTGCGTCGAGTAGATCTCCATCGGGTCGTGCTCAACCCATCCCTCTTTGGGGTAATGCTGTTCAAACTCGCGCTGCGCGATCCCGACGATGTTCTGCTCAGAATCAAACAGAATCGCCCGCGAACTGGTCGTACCCTGGTCGAGCGACAAGAGATACCGTGCCATGGGTTTCCTCCTACAAATCGCGCGTCACGACGAAATCGACGCCGGTGCCGCAGACATCTTTTACAACGACCTGTCCCCGTTTGACGGGGGAATGCAGCGTCACGCCGTCCAGCGTCCGCATCGCTTCGGTGATTGTTCCTTTTGGAATTACGCCGTTCAGCTTGACGGGGCAGCGGCGGTATGCGCCGCCCTCGAGGCAGACGGTTGAGGTGATGACGCGCGTCGGGTGCAGCACCTCGTCGCGGCCATAGGCGAGCCCGCGCTCGCAGCTGTTGCCGGTGACGGCGCAGCCGTTATCGATATCCACTTTCAGGTGGCAGCCCTTAGGACACATGATGCAGATCAGCTCTCTCATGATTGCGTCTCCTCGATGAGTACGGTCAGTTCCCCGGCGGCCTTGTCCAACAGAACGCGCGGTATTTTGATGTTCTCCATCTCGCCGGGCGCAAGATGCTCGCGCTTGAATTTGGCGATGTCGGTATCTCCGGACACGACGCGAATCACACTGTCCTTAAAGATGCGGTTGACGCGAAAAAAGATCTCGACCGCGCTGTCGACCGCATGCCGCCGAATCTGCTGGGGACCCGTGTAGCCGACGCCGCTGCCGTTTTTTACCTGCAACAAGTCGGCGGTCAGCGCCGCGCCGTTTTGTACCAGCGAGGCCGCCGCTTTACCGGCGCGCGCGCTCTCAGCGGTGACGAAATCGACCAGATCGTGTACATGAACGACGTTACCGCAGGCAAAGACGCCGGACAGCGAGGTCTCCATATTTTCGTAGACGATTGCGCCGCCGGTGCGCGGGTCAATCGCGATACCCGCACCTTTCGTCAGCTCGTTTTCTGGAATCAAACCGACCGACAACAGAATCGTATCGCACTCGAAGGTGCGCTCTGTGCCAGGAATGGGTTTACGGTTCGCATCAACCTCGGCCACAACGGCGCGCTCGACGCGCTCGCTTCCCTGGATATCAATGATGGTGTGGGAGAGGTATAGCGGGATGTCGTAGTCCTCAAGGCACTGCACGATGTTTCGGATAAGACCGCCGGAATAGGGCAACAGTTCGACGCAGGCCAGAACCTCGGCGCCCTCAAGCGTCATGCGGCGCGCCATAATCAGGCCGATGTCGCCCGAACCTAAAATCAGCACGCGGCGGCCGACCATGTAGCCCTCCATGTTCATGTAGCGCTGCGCGGTTCCGGCGGTAAAGATACCGGCTGGTCGGCTGCCCGGAATCGAGATTGCGCCGCGCGTGCGCTCGCGGCAGCCCATCGCTAACACAATCGACTGCGCTTCTAAAATGCGGTAGCCCTCCGTCCTGCTGACGCAGTGCACGGTTTTTTCGGGCGTGACGTTCAGCACCATCGTGTCGAGCGCGACTTCGACGGCGGTCTTTTCAAGCAGCTCGACAAAGCGGGCGGCGTACTCGGGGCCGGTCAGTTCCTCTTTGAAGTAGTGGAGGCCGAAGCCGTTGTGGATGCACTGGTTCAGGATGCCGCCCAGATCGCGGTCGCGTTCGAGCAGCAGAATGCGGCGCAGCCCGCTGTCGTACGCCGAGACGGCGGCGGCAAGACCGGCGGGACCGCCGCCGATGACAATCAGCTCATACATGGCGCCGCCCTCCCTTCGTCTCGCCGACAAGGATCTGGGAACCGGCTTTGTCGTTCAGGATTTCGGTGGGGTCGAGCCCCAGCTCGCGCGACAGAATCTCGACGACGCGCGGCCCGCAGAATCCGCCCTGACAGCGCCCCATACCGGGCGAGCAGCGGCGCTTGACGGCGTCGACTGAGCGCGGCGAGATCGGGGTATGCAGCGCGTCGAGAATTTCGCCCTCGGTGACGGTCTCGCAGCGGCAGATGACGTGGCCGTAGGCGGGGTTCTTTTTCACGATTTCAGCCCGTTCGGCGGGCGACAGTTCAGCGAAACGCAGCCGGTGCCGCCGATCGACAAAATCCGGGTTCTCCGTAAGCTCCAATCCGCATTTTTCCAGAATCTCGACCGCCATCTCCCCGATGGCGGGGGCGGCGGTCAACCCGGGCGACTTGATGCCCGCGAGATCGACAAAACCCGGCGCGTCCGCGGCTTCCTCGATGATAAAATCGTCGATTTCGGTCGCGGCGCGGATGCCGCTGAAGTTTCGGATATTGTCCCGAAAGCTGATGGACGGAATCGATTTCTGGGCCGCCGCGCGCACATAGTTCAGCCCCGCGAGCGAGGTCGCGACGTCGCCGCGCGACGCGGGCGGCTCGTTGTTGGGGCCGACGATCAGGTTGCCGTGCACGGTCGGCGAGACCAGCGTCCCCTTGCCCAGCTTCGTCGGGCACTGGAACGTGATGTACCGCGCGCGCGTTCCCTCGCTCTTGTCGAGCAGGAAGTACTCACCGCGGTCGGGCTTGATCGTGAATTTCGGCGCGGAGATCATGTTGTGGATCTCGTCGGCGTGCAGCCCCGCCGCGTTCAGGATATAGCGGCAGTCGACGTCGCCGTTGTTGGTGTGGATACGGTAGCCGTGTTCGGCGCGGGTAATCGACAGCGCCGCGGTGTCGAGCCGCAGCTCGGCGCCGTTTCGGACGGCAGTCTCGGCGAGCGCGAGCGTCAGTTCCCACGGGCTGACGACGGCGGCGGTCGGCGCGTACAGCGCACCGACGGCGGCCTCACTGATATTGGGCTCCATCGCACGCAGCTCCGACTGATCGACGATCTTCAAGTCGGGCACGCCGTTTTGGATGCCGCGCTCGTACAGCGCGCGTACCTGCGGCAGTTCCTCGTCCGAGAACGCGACGACGAGCGAGCCGCACCGGCGGTAGGGGACGTCGAGCTTGGCGCAGATCTCCATCGCGAGCGCCGCGCCGCGCAGGTTGAGCCGCGCCATCAATGTTCCGGGGTGGGGGTCGTACCCCGCGTGCAGAATCGCGCTGTTCGCCTTCGAGGTCGCGCCCGACACATCGTTGTCGCGCTCGAGAATGACGGTGCGCACCCGGTAGCGGGCGAGCGCATACGCCGCCGAAGCGCCGACAACGCCGCAGCCAATGATGGCTACATCAAAAATCATATGGATCCTCCAGATCAGATGTCAGTTTGCAGAGCAGGTTGTCAGTTCATTGACAGGAATTACGCTCCGTCGGTATAACCGTTGGGGTTGTTTTTTTGAAAATTCCACGAGTCGGCGCACATCTCGTCGAGATTTTTCTTTGCGCTCCAGCCCAGTTCCCGCGCGGCTTTCGTGACGTCGGCGCACAGCACGGCGACATCGCCTGCGCGGCGCGGTTTGACGACGTACGGAACCGGTTTCCCGCAGGCGCGCTCGTAGGCGCGCACGACCTCCAGCACCGAGCTGCCTTTGCCGGTGCCGAGATTGTAGATGTGGACGCCGGGCCTGCCGCACAGCTTCTCGAGCGCGACGACGTGGCCCTCGGCGAGGTCGTCGACGTGGACGTAATCGCGGACGCCGGTGCCGTCGGGGGTCGGATAGTCGTCGCCGAACACCGAGAGTTCCTGTAAGCGTCCGACCGCGACCTGCGCCACAAACGGCACCAGATTGTTCGGGATGCCGTTGGGATCCTCGCCGATCAGGCCGCCGGGATGCGTGCCGATGGGGTTGAAGTAGCGCAGCAGCGCGATGTTCAGCTCGGGATGCGCGCGGGCGGTGTCGGTCAGAATGCGCTCGATAAACAGTTTTGTCGCGCCGTAGGGGTTCGTCACGAAGGTCGGCGCGTCCTCGGGGATGGGCAAGGTCTCGGGGTCGCCGTACACGGTTGCGCTCGAGCTGAACACAAGCTGGGGCACATCGTGCCGCAACATGCACTCGAGCAGAACGAACGTGTTGGTCAGGTTGTTCTCGTAGTACCGGAGCGGCTGCTGCACCGATTCGCCGACCGCCTTGAGTCCCGCGAAATGGATGACGGCGTCGAAGCGGTTCCCGGCGAAAACAGCCTCCGCCGCCCGCGGGTCGCACAGATCGCACTCGTAGAACGGGAGTTCCCGCCCGCACAGCCGGTTGATGCGGCGCAGCGATTCGGGTTTGCTGTTGACGAAGTTGTCGGCGATGACGACGTCGTGTCCGGCCGCGACCAGCGCGACAACGGTGTGGCTGCCGATATAGCCGGCGCCGCCCGTGACTAAAACTCTCATAATATTTCCTTACTTCATTTTTCTTTATTGTACCGATGTAAGAGAATACTTTCAAGTGCCCCGACAGGAACACTTGAACCGGAACGACATATAATGGCTCGAGAAAGATAACAGGAGAGAGTTTATGGCAAAAATACTGGTATATAATGTCGGCAGCAATGCCATGGAAACCTACAATCTCGCGGAGAACGCCGCGATGCCGTACAATGTCGGCGGAACGCTGCTAGTGCGGGAATTCCGCGGCACCAGCACGAGCCCCACCCTTTGGACCACAACGGCCGCCATGCAGAGCTGGAACGGCCAGCGCTCCCAGTACGGGCGCGCCATTCCGGTCGGCGCCTGCTTCAGAAGACCGTGGGAGGGCGGGCACACCGAGATGTCGCAGCACTATGCGGGCGTCGCGTTCGACGTCGGACAGAATTCCTTCGGCTGGAACAACAGCATGCGCGCCGTGCTGCGCACGCAGGCCAGCGTCAACGGACTGTGGCGCTACATCGAGCCCGTCTCGATCTCCCCGACGTGGGTACATTTCGACCGCCGCACCAATCCGCCCGCCTGCAACTCGGGATTCCCGACCCAGCGCAGCGGTATGCGCGGCAACTACGTCCTGATATTGCAGGATTGCCTCAACACATTGGGGTTCTCGACCAACGGCCTCGACGGCATCTTCGGCAATGGCACGTTCAACGCGCTGCAGCGCTTTCAGCGCAGCCAGGGGCTGTCGGCGGACGGCGTCTGCGGGTGCAGCAGCTGGACGCGGCTGACCAATCTCGTCGTCGGACGCGGCCGATCCTCGACCACGGTGGACTAGAGAAAACAAAAAGAAAGGACCTCACCGGTCCTTTCTTTTTGTTTTGGATTTATTTCTTCGACATCATCATGAGGCCCTTGAGCGGCTTGCCGTTGACGGCGGTCAGAATGCCGTCCAAAATCTTGTTCGCGCCGGGATCGCCGGACATCAGCACGAAGCGCAGCGGCGTTCCGGTGAACATCTCGTTGACCATCGTCGCGATGTCGTCGCTCATCCCGCCGCCGAACTGCCCCAGCATCTGTTTTTTGACCTGCTTTCCGATCAGGCGGCCCACCCATGTCTCCTCGATATCGCTGAACGTCGAGTTGGGGGTGAACGGGTCGCCCTTTTTGCGGTCGCGCGGGGGGAGCGGACGGCCGAGCAGCGCGACGAACGCGCTGTCGGGCACCGCGCCGATGCCGTTTGACAGATCGTAGTAGACGGCGGCGGTCTCGCGGTAATCGGGGATCGCCGCGCCGACGGTGTCGGTGACGGTCACGGTGGCGGATGCGCGGAGATCGACGCAGGACGCGCCGACGCGGATCTCGTACACGCCGCCCTCGACCTGCCAGTCGTTGATCGCGGCGTTGTAGAACGCGAACGCGCGCTTGCCGAGTTTCAGCGAGACCTCTTTGCTCTCACCGGGCTTCAGACTGACGCGGGCAAACTGCCGAAGCTCCACCTCGGGGCGGAAGACGGCGGTGTTGGGGCGCGACACATAGAGCTGGACAACCTCGTCGGCGGCGACGTCGCCGGTATTCTTGACGGTGACCGTCGCGGTAAGCGTGTCGGTGTCCTTGATCGCGGCGGCAGACAACGTAAGGTCGCTGTACGCAAACGTCGTGCCGGAGATGCCGAAGCCGAACGGGAACTGAACGGCCTTCTTCGCGGTCGTGAAGTAGCGGTATCCGATAAAGAGGCTCTCGCGGTACTCGACCGATTTCGGGTAGCCGGGGAAGTAGTTCGCGGCGGGGGTGTCGGCCAGCGACAGCGGCCAGGTCTCGCCGAGCCGTCCGCCGGGCAGAACCGCGCCGGTGATCATGTCGGCGATCGCTGCGCCGCCCGCCTCGCCGCCGAGATAGCACAGCAGCAGGCCCTTGACCTTGTCGATCCACGGCAGTACGACCGGCGCGCCGCAGATGAGCAGGACGCAGACGTTCGGGTTGACCGCGGCGACCGCCTCGATCAATTTGTTGTGGCTGTCGGGCATATCCAGATTCTTGCGGTCGAAGCCCTCGGACTCGTACTCCTCGGGCAGACCGGCCAGCAAGTAGACGCGGTCCTTGCCCTTGGCGGCGGCGCAGGCCTCGTCGATCAGCTGCTGGTCGACGGCACGGGATTTCAGCGCGTAGCCGTCGGCGTAGTCGAACGTGACGCCCGCGGCGGTCAGCGCGTCGAACGCGCAGTCGAGCTGAACCGGCTCGATCTTGGAGCTGCCGGCGCCCTGATAGCGCGGCTTTTTGGCGAACGCGCCGATGACGGCGACCGAGGCGCCCTTCTTGAGCGGCAGCATGGCGTCCTCGTTTTTGAGCAGCACCGCGGACTCGGCGGCGGCCTTGCGCGCCAACGCGCGGTGGGAGGCGCAGTCGTACTTCATGGGTTTCGCCTGCGCGCTGCGCAAAATGAGATCGGTGACGTTGACGGCGGCCTTGTCGAGCACCGCGACGTCGAGTTTGCCGGCGTTGACGGCTTCAACGATCAATTTGTCGTTCGCGCCGCCGTCCGACGGCATCTGGAGGTCGAGACCTGCGATCAGCGCCTGAATGCGGTCGTTCATCGCGCCCCAATCGGTCATGACGAGACCGTTAAAGCCCCACTCGTCGCGCAGGATATCGGTCAGCAGTTTTTTGTTGTCGGAGCCGTAGGTGCCGTTGACAAGGTTGTAGCAGCACATCAGCGTCCACGGGTCGGCGTTCTTGACGACGGTCTCGAACGCGGGCAAGTAGATCTCGCGGAGCGCGCGCTCGTCGATGACCGAGTCGGTCGACATGCGCAGGGTCTCCTGCGAGTTCGCGGCGTAATGCTTCATCGAGACGCCGACGCCCTGCGACTGGATGCCCTGTACCAGCGCCGCGCCCAGTTCGCCCGCAAGATACGGATCCTCGCTGATGTACTCGAAGTTGCGGCCGCAGAGCGGGGAACGCTTCATGTTGACGGCGGGGCCGAGCAGGACCGAGACGGACTCCTGGCGGCACTCCTCGCCCAGCGCGACGCCGATCTCGTGCATCAGCGCGCGGTCGAAGGTACAGGCCGTCGCCGACGCGGTCGGGAAACAGACGGCGGGAACGCTCTCCTGTATACCGAGGTGATCACCGCTCCCGGCCTGTTTGCGCAGTCCGTGCGGGCCGTCGGTGACCATGATCTCGGGAATGCCCAGACGCTCGATCGATTTCAGATTCCAAAAATTCTTGCCGGACGTCAGCGACGCCTTCTCCTCCAGCGTCATCTGCGCAACCAGCTCGCGGGCTTTCGCTTTACAATCCAAAACAATCACACTCCTTCATAGAATAAGTTCATTATAGCAAAATGCGGGCGTTCAATATAGCAAAATAACGATATTTATGATACAATTTCAAGGTGATACTCGATAGGAATTGACGCGGCGAATTGGCGGAAATGACCAAGCCTACTGGTACCGTCCCTCGAGCAGTGCGTCGGCCTCGGCGCGGGGCAACTCCCCTGCGTTGCATTTCGCCATGACCTGCACGTCCTTGTCGCGCAGTTTGTACAGCCGGAGCACGGGCAGTGACAGCAGGCTGCCGATCGCCGGCACCAGCATGTATACCAGCCAGAATTTCTGGTCGAAGCCGGCGGCCTGAACGGCGCCCTCGCCCGACACAAAACCGATGACCGCGAGCGCGAACAGCCCCAGCGCCGTCGAGATCGCGCCGGTGAGCTTGGCGGTGAAGGTCTGGATCGAGAAGGAGATGCCGGGCGCGCTGACGCCGGTTTTGTAGAGCCCGTACTCGACGCAGTCGGGGGTGAACATGAACAGCAGGGCACCCGCGATGCCGGACGGAACGGCGCGCAGCACGATGAGCGCCATCAGCAGGTAGAAGTTCCGGTAGCCGATAAAGAAGGTCAGCACACCGAGCAGCGCGTTGGCGGCGGTCGACCAGAAGTAGAGGTGGAACTTGTCGATCTTCTTGGTCATGGCCGGGATAAAGACGGCGACGAGCAGACCCGGCACCAAGGTCAGCGCCGCGACGAGCGTCATGCTGCCCTCGTTGTCGAGAATGTAGCGCGCAAAGTACAGCGCGATGCCGCCGCCGATATTGGTCGACGAGTAGATGAACATCGAGAGGTAGAAGATCAGCAGGTACTTGTTGTGCGCGATGTACCGGAACATCGCCTTCAGACCGACCTCCTGCTCGGTGACGACGGGGCGGATGCGCTCCTTCGCCTTGAAGATGATCGGTATCATGACGGCGAAACCGACGACCGAGAACAGCAGCGTCGTCGGGAACCAGCCGCCGATGGCCTGGCGGATCTGCGGAATAATCATGTACAGCGCGGCGGTGGCAACGCCCGCGAAGATGCGGCCGATCGTGATCAGCGTCGTGCGCTCGTGCAGGTTGTCGGTCATGGTGGTGACGATGCCGAAGATGGGCACGTCGCAGATCGTGTAGGCGGTGTCCCACAGGATGTACGCGACCGAGATCCAGATGATCTTGACGACGGCGGACGCGCCGGTCGGAATCGCGAAAAACAGGATGGTCGCGATCGGAATCAGGAACAGCGAGATCTTCAGCCAGGGGAGGAACTTGCCTTTCTTGAACTGGACGCGGTCGACGATGCCGCCGAAGATCGGGTCGTTGACGGCGTCCCAGATCTTGACGACGATGCTGATGACACCCGCGGTCGCCGCCGCGACGCCGATGTCGGTGACGAACGGCGAGAAGAACAGCGTCAGCAGGAAGTAGAAGATGTTTTGTCCGAAGAAGTAGAAGCCGTAGCTCGCGCGCTCGCCGAAAGAGGTCAGGTATCCGTTTTTGTTCGGTTTCGCGGACGGTGTGGGTTCGGGATTCATGGCGCCCTCCTTGATGATTTGGCATAACTCTATTATAGTGAAACCCGGCGAAAAAGATAGAATCAATCGATGAATTAAAACGCAAAGGCGGCGAAACGATGAACGTGTTTGAGATGTTTCATATCGAGGTGGTTTCGGACGAGGACCGGGTCGGCAAGCAGGGACAGCCGCGAACCTCGTACGAGACCGAGCGGTACATCTTCGGGCTGATCCGCGAGGGGGATACCGCCGCCGTGCAGCGTCTGCTGTTGTCGCTGTACGAGCAGCCGGTGCCGATGCGCATCGGCAAAATGTCGAAAAACGATCTGCGGCAGGCGCAGTATCTCGCGATCTCAATCGTCGCGCTCGGCACGCGGCAGGCCATCGAGGGCGGCTTGCGCGAGAGCGAGGCGTACCGCCTCAGCGACGAGTACATCCAGCAGATCGACCAGAAGACCGATGCCGCCGCGATCTTTCAGCTCTGTTTTGAAATAATGATGCAGCTGACCCAAAAGGTGCGGGACAGCCGCGACGAGAAGATCTATTCGCCGCCGATCCGCCGCGCCGTCGCGTACATCTCGGAAAATCCCGGCACAGCGCTGCGGGCGGAACAGATCGCCGCGCACTGCGGGCTTTCGGCGGGGTATCTGTCGGCGCAGTTCAAGCGCGAGACGGGCGTCCATCTCACGCAGTATATCCGGCGGCAAAAAACAGCGCTGGCCAAGCGTCTGATCCGCAGCGGCGCGCTGACCGACGGCGAGATCGCG
>JAVBVJ010000110.1:0-7569 GCA_031554355.1 Oscillospiraceae bacterium | reverse complement strand
TTCGCCCCAGCTGCCGTGCGATTTCCCGCACGCTTTTCCCTTGCGACAGCCACACCATTGTCTGTTCGCGCTCTTCTATGGTAAGATGTGTGTAATGACTCATTTTGCCTGCCTTTCGAGGGTTGTCTCGCAACTCCCAGTCTACCGGCTTTGGCTTCTTGAGTCATTTTCTTTTTCTCACTGTTGCACTTCAAGTGTAAAGCTACAGCAACTATAAAAGAGCAGCGCCGTCAAAAGACGGCGCTGCTTTTTTAACATTGTATAGACGTATCCTAATTCTCGGTGGCCGCTTCCGCTTCGTCCTTGTCCCAGTGGAAACTGTACCCCTTGCCGTATTGCACCGCGATGCGGACGGGGCCATCGTTGTCGAGACCCAGCTTTTTGCGCAGCGACGAGATGTGGACGCGGACAATCTGCCCGATGTTGTAGGGCTCCTGCCCCCACGCGTCTAGCGAGATTTCCTCCGGCGTAAAGGCCTTTCCGACATTCTTGACCAGCAGCAGCAGCATCTGGAACTCCTTCTTGGACAGGCAAGCGTCCTCGCCGTTCATAAAGGCCTGATGCGTCCGGGTGTTGACGGTCAGCGGCGGGTAGGAGATCGTGACGACGTCCTGAAGCTGGGAGCGGCGCAGCTGGGCCAGGATCCGCGCGCCGAACTCCTCGAGATTGTAGGGCTTCAGCAGGTAGTCGTCGCCGCCGACCGTGAGGCCGGTGACAATCTCCTCCTCCTCGCCCTTGCAGGTCAGGAACAGCACGGGGACGCTGCTCGTCTCCCGGATCTTGCGGCACAGCGAGATGCCGTCGCCGTCGGGCAGCATGATGTCGAGCACGACGAGGTTCGGGCGCTCCTCCGCAAAAGCTTTCAGCGCATCGGCGCAGGTCTCGGCCTGCACGACGCGATACCCGCGCATCTCGAGGAAGCGGGTATTGATATTTAAGATATCCTTGTTGTCCTCGACCAGAAGAATCGTCATCTCCGGCATAGAGGGCGCCCTCCCTTCTGTTGCGGTGCGGGAAATCGAACCATGTTCAATATATCAAACTGCTGCGCGGTTGTCGAGCGAAACTTGTTTTAGAAACGCAACAAGTCTAATAATGGATTGTGATTGCCGCGGATACAATGGCAATCATACACAGCGGCATCTCCCTGTATTGAAAAGCTTCAACTCTTCCTGAGCTCACTGGGTGCCGCTTCTTTTAGCCGAATACTGCGTTTCGCAAGAGACGCATTTTTTATTGCATGTAATTATATCGTCCGGAAACGAAAAATAATAATGACAGAATTCTACAATTTTTATTGTTGGATTTTCCGATTGACATACTATATATAGACGAGTATAATTACAAATTAGCTACATATGCTAAATGTCGAACTGCGCATAAAATTAGAATGTCGAGGATGCGACAGACGGAAAAAGGCGGAAATACCGATGTTTACAACGATAGTCAAGCGCGACGGCCGCGAGGCGGAGTACCATATCAGTAAAATAGCGGAGGCGATCTGCAAGGCGATGAAGGCGGCCGGCAGAAGCGACCACGGCGAGTGTGACCGGTTGGCGGCGCTGGTCGAGCAGCGGCTGGTTGCGGATTTCGGCGATATCGCGCCGACCGTGGAGCAGATTCAGGACGTGGTCGAGCAGATTCTGATGGAGAACGGCTACGCGTTTGTCGCCAAAAAATACATCCTGTACCGCAGCAACCGGACCCGTCAGCGCGAGATGAACACCCGGCTGATGAAGATCTTCGACGAGCTGACGTTCACCGATGCCGGCGCGTCGGACATGAAGCGCGACAACGCCAACATCGACGGCGACACCGCGATGGGCGTCATGCTCAAGTACGGCTCGGAGGGCGCGAAGGACTACTACAACAAATATATCCTGACCCAGAAGCAGAGCGACGCGCACCGGGACGGCGATATCCACATCCACGACATGGATTTCTACACATTGACAACGACGTGCTGCCAGATCGACCTGTTGTCGCTGTTCAAGAACGGCTTCTCGACGGGACACGGCACCCTGCGCGAACCCAAGGACATCAAGAGCTACGCGGCGCTGGCCTGCATCGCGATCCAGAGCAACCAGAACGATCAGCACGGCGGCCAGAGCATCCCGAACTTCGACTACGGCCTCGCCCCGGGCGTCGCCAAAACGTACCGCCGCCTCTACTACGCGAACCTCATCAAGGCGCTGTCGCTGCTGGGCGACCCCGAAGCGGACATCGAGAGCCTGATCAAACCGATCTTTGCGGGTCTTGCGAAAAACGGCATGGAGCCGAAACTCGACGCGACGACCGCCGACTACTACGCGGCGGAGCTGAAGGAACTGATGATGTGCGGCTTCAAGGAGGAGGACGTCGTCCGGGCGCAGGGCGCAGCGGTGCGCTACGCGAAAAAGGAGACCGAGCGCGACACGTTCCAGGCGATGGAGGCGCTGATCCACAATCTCAACACGATGCACTCCCGCGCGGGCGCGCAGACCCCGTTTTCTTCCATCAACTATGGCACCGACACCTCGCCCGAGGGGCGGTTGATCACCCGCTCGGTGCTGAAAGCGACCGAGGACGGCCTCGGCAGCGGCGAGACCGCGATCTTCCCGATTCATGTGTTTAAGGTCAAAGAGGGGATCAACTATGATCCCGAGGACCCCAACTACGACCTGTTCCAATTGGCGTGCAGCGTGTCGGCCAAGCGGCTGTTCCCGAACTTCAGCTTTTTGGACGCGCCGTTCAACCGCGCCTACTACAAGCCCGGGCACCCCGAGACCGAGGTCACCTACATGGGCTGCCGCACCCGCGTCATCGGCAACGTCAACGACCGATCGCGCGAGATCGTTTACGGACGCGGCAACTTAAGCTTCACCTCGATCAACCTGCCGCGCATCGCCATCAAGAGCAACGGCAACATCGAGTGGTTCTTCGAGGAACTCGAGAACAAGATGGATCTGGTCTGCCAGCAGATGCTGGACCGGTTCGCGATCCAGAGCAAGAAACACGTCTACAACTTCCCGTTCCTGATGGGGCAGGGCATCTGGCTCGACAGCGACAAATTGGGCCCCAACGACGAGATCGGCGAGGTGCTGAAACACGGCACATTGTCGCTGGGCTTTATCGGGCTGGCCGAGACGCTGGTCGCGCTGACGGGATCCCACCACGGCGAGAAGGAGCAGTCGCGCAATCTGGGCCTCGAGATCGTCGGGTTTATGCGCGACTACCTCGACAACAAGAGCAAGGAGATGGGGCTGAACTTCACGCTGCTCGCCACCCCCGCTGAGGGCCTCTCGGGCCGCTTCGTCAAGCTGGACCGCAAGAAGTACGGTGAAATCCCGGGCGTGACCGACCGCGACTACTACACCAACAGCTTCCACATCCCGGTCTATTTCCCGATCGGCGCCTACGATAAATTGCAGCTCGAGGCGCCCTACCACGCATTGACCAACGCCGGACACATCTCCTACGTCGAGCTGGACGGCGACACCGCGCTGAATCTCGAGGCGTTCGAGCGCATCGTGCGCGCGATGCACGACGCCGGCATCGGCTACGGCTCCATCAACCATCCGGTCGACCGCGATCCCTGCTGCGGCTACAACGGCATCATCGGCGACACCTGCCCGAAATGCGGACGCGCCGAGACCGAGGGCGCGTACGGGTTTGAGCGCATCCGGCGCATCACCGGCTATCTGGTCGGCACGCTCGACCGGTTCAACGACGCCAAGCGCTCGGAGGAACACGACCGCGTAAAACATGGCATCGACGCTTAGAATCGCCGGCATTGTGCCGGAATCGATCACGGACGGACCGGGCATCCGCACAGCGGTCTTTGTGCAGGGCTGCCCGCACCGCTGCGCCGGATGTCACAACCCCGACAGCCACGATTTCAGCGGCGGGCGCGACATCGGCGTCGACGAGATCCTCGCCGCAATAAAGCGCAACCCGCTGCTCGGCGGCGTGACGCTGACCGGCGGCGAACCGCTGTGTCAGGCGGCGGCGCTGACCGAACTTGCGCGGGACGTCCGGGCGCTGGGGCTGGAGGTGGCGGTGTACACGGGCTACACGCTCGAGGCGCTGCTCGCCGAAAACGACCCCGACCGCAGGGCGCTGCTCGCCGAGACCGACATTCTGGTCGACGGGCCGTTCGTGCTGGCCGAGCGCAGTCTGGCGCTGCGGTTCAGGGGCTCGCGGAACCAGCGCATCCTCGACGTACCGCGCAGTCTGGCCGCGGGGCAGCCGGTACCGGCGACGTCGCCGCGATGGATCTAACAAAAGCAGGAGCGGGCTCCTGTTTTTTTGTGCGCGGCATGGCGCGCCGCGCGCGGATTTGGTATAATTAATCGAATCAAACAACGAGGTAACCAATGAAAATAGTGGTACTGGACGGATATCCCTCCAACCCCGGCGACTTAAGCTGGGCGCCGCTCGCGCAGTTCGGCGCGCTCGAAGTCTACGAGCGCGGCACCGCGGCGGAATCCCACGCGCGGATGCGGGACGCCGACATCATTCTGAACAACAAGGTGAGCGTCGACGGCGCGTTGATGGACCGCTGTCCGTCGCTGAAACTGATCGCGCTGCTGTCGACGGGCTATAACATCATCGACATCGCGGCGGCGAAGGCGCGCGGCATCGTGGTCTGCAACGTGCCGGCGTACAGCACCGATTCGGTCGCCCAGCTCACGATGGCGCTGCTGCTGGAAATCTGCGTGCAGGCGGGAACCTACAACCGGAGCATCCAAAACGGCGACTGGCAGCGCGCGCCCGACTACACCTACTACCTGACGCCGCTGACCGAGCTTGCGGGCAAGACGATGGGCATCATCGGGTTTGGCAGCATCGGGCGGCGCGTCGCGGAACTTGCGGCCGCGTTCGGCATGGACGTCCTCTACTTCAACCGCACCCGCTACCCGCAGTACGAGACCGAAAAAATTAAATATGCGCCGTTCGGGGAGCTGCTGCGGCAGAGCGACGTCGTGTCGCTGCACTGCCCGCTGACGCCGGAGACGCAGGGTTTAATCGACGCCGCGGCCGTCGCGGGGATGAAGGACGGCGCGGTGCTGCTGAACACATCGCGCGGCCCGGTGCTCGACGAGCAGGCCGTCGCCGACGCATTGCACAGCGGAAAACTTTATGCGTTCGGCGCCGACGTATTGTCGTCCGAGCCGCCCCGGCCCGACAACCCGATCCTCGGGGCGCCGCGCACCGTGCTGACGCCGCACATCGCGTGGGCGACGAAGGAGGCGCGCGCGCGGCTGATTCAGATCACCGTCGACAATGTGCGCTGCTTCGTCGCGGGAAAACCACAGAACGTCGTCCATCCGTGAGGGCAGTATGAAACTGATATCCTGGAACGTCAACGGCATCCGCGCCTGTCTGAAAAACGGATTCCAGCAGCAGTTCGACGCGCTGGACGCCGACATCTTCTGCGTGCAGGAGACCAAGGCGGAGCAGGGGCAGGCCGACCTGAAACTCGCGGGGTACCGCGAATACTGGAACAGCGCCGAGAAAAAGGGGTACTCCGGCACGGCGGTGTTCTCGAAAATCGCGCCGCTGTCGGTCGGGTACGGTCTCGGCATCGATCAGCACGACCGCGAGGGCCGCGTCATCACGCTGGAGTTCGAGCGCTTTTACCTCGTCAACGTCTATGTGCCGAACGCGCGCCGCGAACTGGAGCGGCTAGACTACCGCATGGTGTGGGAGGACGATTTCCGCGCCTTTGTCCTGTCGCTGGAACAGAAAAAGCCGGTTGTCATCTGCGGGGACATGAACGTCGCGCACACGGCGATGGACATCAAAAACGCGAAATCTAACGAGCGGAACGCCGGTTTCACGGTCGAGGAGCGCGGCAAGATGACGGCGCTGCTCGAGGCCGGATTCTGCGACTACTACCGCCACTTCCATCCCGATAAAAGCGACGCCTACACCTGGTGGTCGTACATGGCGGGCGTGCGCGAGCGAAACATCGGGTGGAGAATCGATTATTTCATCGGCTCGCCCTCGCTGCTCGGCCACATCACCGACACCCCGATCTACGCCGACATCAGGGGCAGCGACCACTGCCCGGTCGGGTTGATTTTAGATCTGTAACAAAACCCTCGGAGGAAACTCCGAGGGTTTTGTATAGTTACTAGAGCATATAGTTGCTAGACACTAGACATTAGTTGCTAGATGATGGAAGTGCCTTGCTGCGCGCGGCACATTGGAATTAGGGGATGAAGGTCAAGGGCATCGTTATTAGGTTCGCTTCGCGAAAAATGGTAAAGGGCAAGGATAGAATCCAAGATTCCGCTAGTTCGCGGCCCGAATAGTTTTCAGCGTTTAGAACCAGTTACAGTAGTCGCTCCGCGAAAGCGGGTAAAGGGTATGAACAACGCTCTTACCAGTTCGCCGCCTTCTCTTCATCAGGGGGTTTGGAGGGCGAAGCCCGAGTAGTTGCTAGTTGTTAGGCGTTAGTTGTTAGTTTCGCTCTGCGAGAGCTGTTGAAGGTCAAGGGCTTAGAGCAATCCAGTTCGCCGCCGTTACTTCCTTAAGCGGGTTTGGGGGCGCAGCCCCCATTTTAATTCGGGCGGGTGGGCGGGTGAGCAAAGCTGCGAACGGCGGCGTTTTCCTCGCCGATCCCTTTGCCCTTTCATCCAATATGTCTCGCGAAGCGAAACTAATCACTAGTCACTAGAAACTAATCACTATTTGGCGTCGAACGTTTGATGTGCTTTATTGCATGTACTGTCGCGGGGGCGGCGGTTGCTGCGGTGGGTAAACCCCCGCCTCGGGTTTGAGCGACCGGTGTACGAGCACCGCCAAAATTACGATGAGTACGGCCGAGACGAGCACCGCGAGCTCGATGACGAGCAGGCTGCTCAGCAGACCGGCCTGCGCCATGGCGGCGGGCACGTCGACCAGCGCGTGCAGCAGAATGGCCAGCGGGTAGAGCCAGATCTTGTCGCGCCGCTGCACGGCGTAGTAGACCAGCACCGACAGCGCGATCTGAATCGTGATCGCGCCGATGCGCTCGAGCGCGCCGACCAGAAACATCAGCGGCGGCGTCTGAACCAGCGACTGGATGTCGAGCGTGATCAGCGGAGACGCGGCGTTGTTGTTGATCTGGATGCTGAAGATCATCGCGATGACGACGTTGAGCCCGACGAGCAGCATGGCCTCGATGCCGCCGTGCCCGATGCCGTAGGCGAGCGCGTTCTGGGCGCCGCTGTATTTCTTGCGAAGAATCAGGAAGCTGAGGTACCGCGCGGTCTCCTCAAAAACGCCGGCCGCGAGCGACCCGTAGATCACGTAAAGCCACGGCGCGCGCGACAGCAGCCCGATGTTGCCGGCAGCGTCGGCGCGCAGCACCACGCTGTGCAGCACCGACTCCAGCACCATCACAAACAGCACAAAGGCCAGCGCCCCGACGAACGCGGGCATAAACTTCGCGCCATACTTTTTGTGCACGATGATCCACAGCACGACCGGCAGTACAAAGCAGATCAGCGCGGAGACGCCCATCATCGCGATGGACAGCGCAGGGATATGCAGTGGCATAATAGAAGGCCCCCTTGTAGTTACTGTGAATTGTCAAGTCAA
>JAVBVJ010000065.1:0-5166 GCA_031554355.1 Oscillospiraceae bacterium | reverse complement strand
GGCGCCGACGTCGCCGACGTCAAATCCGCCGTTGAGCAGCGACCATGTGATATACCCGCTGCAATCCAGTCCGTTCGGATAGAGACCGCCCGGCTCAAAGTAGCCCTCGTCCTGAAAGTTGCGCAGCGGCGCCCCCCAGATAGCGGGGCCAACATATGGATGCGTAATCGAATCATATTTGTCGACCGAGAGATAGAGACCGACTTTATAGTAACGGCCCTCTCCGTCCACATGATTTCGCACACCGTGTCCGCCAAGCCGGCCGTTTTCAAAAAAATAGGGTATGTAATACGGAAACTCCAGTGTTAAAAATCGCGCCGCCTCGACGACGCCGGCGCGTGTCTGGTAGCCGACCTCGGCGATTCTGCCCGCGAGGATGTCGTCCAGCAGATACGCCTCCTCCTCGGTGTAGCGGTAGGCCGGCAGCCTTTCCTTGCGCTCTTCCAGAAGAACCGGTTTGTAGAATAAATCGGATACCACCACGAGCGCCGATTCCTTCTGGCCGTCCGAGGCGACGGCGGTCACGACGGTTTCGCCGGGGCTGAGCGTCTGCAGCAGCCCGTTTTCGTCGATGCTGGCGACCGCGCTGTCCGACGACTGCCAGTTCACCGCCGTGTCGAACTCGCCGATGGTGAGCAATTCCGCCGTAAACTGCCTGCTGTCCTCCAGCGGCAGATACAGCGTCTCGTAGTTGATCGAAAAGGACAGAATCTTGTTGATGTTCGCGTTGGTGATCGGCTGGCTGGTGATGTGCCCGAAGTCGTCGCGCACGAACAGATTGTACTCCCCGGAGGACACCGCAAATGTCAACTGATCGTCCTTCGCCGCCACCCATTCGTCGGCGCGGATCTCGCTCGCGGTTTCCGCGCTGCCGAGATAACCCCACAGCGGGGTGCGGTCAAAGGTATGCGCGCGCTTCAGCGATACCTTGACCGTGACTTTCAAATCCTCGCTGATCTCATCAGAAACCTGGACCCCCAAAACCTCCGGCGGCATACCGACTTCGGCTTCAGCGATCAAAAACACAAAAATAAAGACCAGTATCACCTTGAAAGCAATACGGTACCATGATTGTGTTACCGTCTTCTCCATGGGCACCTGCACAAAATATAACTTTTTTCTATTATATATAAAACCCTTCTTTATGTCTAGTTGTGTATTATTTTGATTTAGCGATTTTGTATACTTTGAAGAATTATTTTTGTATACCTTAAACAATATCTTGCACTGTCTACTCGACTCTGCTATACTGGATCAAGAAATAGAGAAAGGAGGAAATCTATGGATGTTTTAAGGAACCGAAAAGGGTTTATCTGCGACATGGACGGCGTGATCTATCACGGCAACCGCCTTGTTCCGGGCGTAAAGGAATTTGTCGACTGGCTGTACCGCGAGAACAAAAAATTTATGTTTTTGACCAACGCGAGCGGCAGGTCGCCGAAAGAACTCCAGCAGAAGCTGGACCGCATGGGTCTGGACATCGACGAGTCCCACTTTTACACGAGCGCGCTTGCGACCGCGAAATTTGTCAACAACCAGTCCCCCGGATGCAGCGCCTATGTCATCGGCGATCCCGGCCTGTTCAACGCGCTGTACGACGCCGGAATCACGATCAACGACGTCAATCCGTCCTACGTCATCGTCGGCGAGACCAGCAACTACAACTACGAGAGTATCTGTACCGCAGTGCGGCTTGTCCGCGGCGGCGCAAAGCTGATCGGCACCAACAGCGACATCACCGGACCGTCCGAGACCGGCATTATCCCGGCCTGTAAAGCGCTGGTTGCGCCGATTGAGGTCGCCACCGGAAAGACCGCCTATTATGTCGGCAAACCGAACCCTTTGATGATGCGCTCCTGTCTGCGCCGTCTCGACGTGCACTCCGACGAAGCCGTCATGATCGGGGACCGCATGGACACCGACATCATCTCCGGCATCGAGAGCGGTTTGGACACCGTGCTGGTTTTAAGCGGCGTCACAGACATGGCCGAGGTGAACCAGTTTCCCTACCGCCCGCGCCTGATTCTCGGCAGCATTGCAGAGATACCGCAGTTATGAGAACATCAGCAATCTAAAAACACTGTCGCGCTGATGACAGTGTTTTTTTATTGGTATTTCTTGCTGTTCCCGCCGCTTTCAGATACAATGAGATCAGTAAATATCAGGGAGGCTTAATATGTCCGGCGTAACAGAAAAGTTTTTGCGATATGTTCAGATCGACACCCAGTCCGAGTTCGGGCTCGATAAGGTTCCCAGTACCGACAAACAGTTCGATCTCGCCCGTCTGCTGAAAGACGAGCTGATCGCCCTCGGCGCAAGCGATGTGATCCTCGACGAGGCGCACTGCTATGTGTACGCGACGATTCCGGCGACGACCGACAAAAAGCTGCCGGTTCTGGGCTTTATCGCGCACATGGACACCTCCCCCGCTGTCAGCGGAACCGACGTGAAGCCGCAGATCATCCAAAACTACGACGGCAAGGATATTCCGCTCGGCACCTCCGGATACGTCCTTACGGCCGCCGAGTACCCCGAGATTCTCGATTACGTCGGCATGGACATCATCACCACCGACGGCAACACCCTGCTCGGTGCGGACGACAAGGCCGGCATCGCCCAGATCATGGAGATGGCGGAATATTTGATCCAAAACCCCGCGATCCCGCACGGCGTCCTCAAAATCGGGTTTACGCCCGACGAGGAGGTCGGTAGCGGCGTCGATTTCTTCGATGTCAAGGGGTTCGGCGCGGATTACGCCTACACCTCGGACGGCGGCCGTGTCGGCAAAATCAACTACGAGAACTTCAACGCCGCGGGCGTGAAAGTTACCGTCAACGGCGTCAGTATCCACCCCGGCACCGCGAAGGGCAGAATGCTCAACGCGCTGCAGGTCGCCATGGAGTTCGAGCAGATGCTGCCGGTGCTCGAGAAACCGGAAGCGACCGAAAACTACGAGGGTTTCTTCCACCTCGACGCCCTGAAAGGCTGCTGCGATCAGGCCGAGATGGATTATATCATCCGCGACCATGACCGCGAGAAGTTCGAGCTGCGCAAAAAACTGTTTTATGAAGTCGGCGATTTCCTCAACACCAAGTACAAGCCGAACACCATTTGTATCGAGCTCAGCGACACCTACTATAACATGCGCGAGATCATCGAGAAGAACCTGTTTATGATCGACAACCTCAAGGCCGCCATGACGGAGCTCGGCATCGAACCCCTCATCGAGCCGATTCGCGGCGGAACCGACGGCGCGCGCCTCTCGTTCATGGGTCTGCCCTGCCCCAACATCTGTACCGGCGGGCACAACTTCCACGGCCGGTACGAGTTTATCGCCGCGCAGGCCATGGAGCGGTGTGTCGAACTGCTGCTCAAGGTCGTCGAAATCTATTCCCGGTAGAGGTGCTCATGCAACAACCGATGCTCGAGGGGTGGAACAGCAGGCCCGAAAAGCAGTGCGCCGGACTGGACGCGCTGCTGCAGGCGGTCATCGCGGAGGCGCGGGCCATCGGCGTTCCGGTCTCGGATCACATCTCCCCGCAGGTCGTCGTCAATAGGCGGGCGAAAACCCGCCTCGGCTGCTGCCGAAAGAGCGGCGAGACCTATATCATCGAGATCTCCCACCACATGGTCGGCGGGCCGGTCGAATCCCAAAAAAAGATTCTGGCCCACGAGATCCTGCACACCTGTTACGGCTGCCGCAACCACGGCGCGCGCTGGCTCGCCTACGCGAAACGGATGCAGACCGCCTATGGGTACAGCATCACCCGCGTCGACAGCTACGAGAAGCTCGGCGTCTCGGTGCAGGAATCGCCCCGGTATGTCGTGTGCTGCCGCCGCTGCGGGCAGCAGTTTCCGCGGCTGCGCGCCTCCAACCTGACAAAGCACCCCGAGCGGTACCGCTGCAAATGCGGCGGAAAACTTTACCTGAAATAAGAGAAGAACCGTCGCGGCGCGACGGTTCTTTTTAGCTATTTCACAAGGATGTGGACGACCGTTTTGGATGGGATCTCCGCGGTCAGCTTGTTGTCCTTCAGCGACGCCGAGCCGCTGCCGAACACGACCTCCGCGCCGGTTCCGTCGTACTTGCTGAGCGCGTAATCCTTCAGTTGGACGGCGCTGTCGGTGTCGTTGTAGAACGCGTAGATCTGGCCCTCGCCGCCATCGCCGACAAAGAGGTTGCAGTAGAGGTTCGGGCAGAACGTCGGCAGCAGCGGAATCGGTTTTCGGCCCTGATAGATCGCGCGATACTTGAGATAGCAGGCCTTCCAGCGCTTGATCTCCGCTTTCTGCTCGTCCGAGAACGGCAGCCAGCGCCCGAAGATATCCTGCCAGATCACGATTGGGGCCACACCGAACTCACAGCGCTGGATCAGGACGCTCTTGTCCTCCATCCGAAGCCAGCGCGAGATGACGGGCGCGATGTGCCGCGGACACATAAAGCGGAACACGTCGACCTCCGGCATTGGGTCGAAGCGCCAAAACTCGTCCCACGACGTCGTGATGAACTCGACGGGGTGCTTTTTCAGCGGGTGGTGCTGGGTCGTCAGAATGAGCCCAGGACGGATCGCGTCGAGTTTCTTGCGGAAGCTGTACGGCAGATCGGTCAGGGTGTCGAGCTGGTAGCCGTCGGCGTCGGTATCCGCGACGATCCGCGCGAACTCGTCGCCCATCGTCTCGGTCGTCTCCTTCATGCCGCGATCCCACGGGATATAGGGCAGGAACACCGGCACGTCCTTTTTGTGGAATTCGTCGACCGCCTCTTTGATCGCAGCGCGTCCGCCCGGGAAATCGTCGTAGAACGCCCACTGGTTCCGGACGTCGATACCAAGGCGCGGGTACTGGTTCCAGATTGTGACGGTGTCGTATCCGCCGAAATCCTCCCCCTGCCGCAGCAGCCCCGCGACGTCGATCCGCTGGTTCTCGTGGTCGAATCCCTCTTTCCCGTACAGGAAAACGAAGTTGTGCACGACGCGGTCGTTGAACCACTGAAGGTCGGGCCGGTCGTACTCCGAGAAGTCGTAGCGGCTCTGCCATCCGTCGCGGTAGCGGTCGAAAGCCTCCATCCAGCCGTATTGCAGCGCAGAGATGCGCAGCTCGACCATGTCATTGAAGCTCGCGTCGGGATTGGCGCGCAGCTTGTGGTTCTTCAGCTGTTCCTCGTCG
>JAVBVJ010000153.1:0-5513 GCA_031554355.1 Oscillospiraceae bacterium | reverse complement strand
ACCGAGATTACCGGTCTGCAGACGGTAGAGGGCTTCATCATCGAGAACATCACGACGACGCCGGGAACCGTCAAGGTGACGGGTCCCCAGAACCTGATCGACCAGATCAGCCGCGCCATCGTCCAGTACGACGCCGACGAGGTGCTGACCGCGACGAAGCTCGTCAACGACCTGCCGGTGATTCTGCTCGACCGCAACGGCAACCAGATTCCCTCCAAGGAGGTTACAATCGACCACCCGACCGTCGACGTCTCGATCCCGGTCTACAAGCGGGGTACGCTGCCGCTGAAAATCGAGTTTACGAATGTGCCCGAGGGATTTGACTTGAGCTCGCTGAAATACACCCTGTCGGTTACCGAGATCCCCATTGCGGCGTCGGAGGAGACGATCGACAACATCACGCCGCGCACGATCGGGTACGTCGACCTCTCGACGTTCGAGATCGGCGCCGTCTACGAGTTCGACCTCCACTTGCCGTCCGGCATGGTCAACTTCGGCGAGAACAGCGTCACCGTGACCTTCAACCGGGACCAGATCAGCAGCAAGCGCATCAACGTGACCGATATCCGCGTCGAGAACATTCCGGCGAACTACAAGGTCTCGGCTGTCACCCAGGTGATCAGCGGCGTCAACATCATCGGCCGCGCCGCGGACGTCGACGCGCTGCCGCAGGGCTCGGTCGTCGCCGTGGTGGACATGAGCGCGGGCGCGATCAAAGTCGGGCAATCGACGTATGTCGTGAAGTTTATCATCACCGCCAACAACACGACGTGGGTCGCGGGCAGCTACAATGTCATTCTGGACGTCGAGGCCGACTGATATGATTGTGATGAACGGGGTGCGCATCCCCCTCGAAGAGGACTGCGAAAATGCGATCGACGCGGCGTGCTGCAAGCTGGGGCTGAACGCCGCCGACCTGCCGCACAAGCAAATTCGGCGCGTCTCGATCGACAGCCGCCACGCGACGATCATGCAGGTGTGCTCGGTGGTGCTCGATCTGGGCGACCCCGTCGACGAGGCGGTGCTGTGCCGCAAGTTTCCGGAGGTCTCCCTCTATAAGAAAACCGAAATCGAGCCGGTCTTCGGCAGGACGCCGATGCAGCACCGGCCGGTCGTGGTCGGCAGCGGCCCCGCGGGGCTGTTCGCGGCCTACATACTGGCGTGGTACAACTACCGCCCGATCTTAATCGAGCGGGGCGGCGACATCGACTGCCGGACGGCGGCGGTGCAGCGCTTCAACGAGAGCGGGCAGCTCGACCCCGAGAACAATATCCAGTTCGGCGAGGGCGGTGCGGGCACGTTTTCGGACGGAAAACTGACCTCCCGCATCAACGACGCACTGTGCGACTATGTGCTGGAAACCTTTGTGCGGCACGGCGCGCCCGACGAGATCCGCTATCTCGCGAAACCGCACATCGGCTCCGACCTGCTGGGCGCGATCATCAAGGACATGCGCAAGATGATTCTGCGCAAGGGCGGGGAGGTGCGCTTCAACACCCGTCTCGACGACATCACGGCGCGCAAGGGCCGCATGGAGAGCGTCCGCTGCGCCGGGCAGGAGCTCACGGCCGACGTCGTGGTGCTGGCGTGCGGGCACAGCGCGCGCGACACCTACACCCTGTTAAAAAACCGCGGGCTGGTCTTCTCACCCAAGCCGTTTTCGGTCGGCCTGCGCATCGAACATCTGCAGCACGACATCGACCGCGCCCAGTACGGCGCCAACGCCGGAAACCCCTACCTCCCGCCCGCCGAGTATGCGCTCGCCACCAAGGTCGGCGCGCGCGGCGTCTACACGTTCTGTATGTGTCCGGGCGGCAGCGTCGTGGCGGCGGCGTCACAGGAAGGCGGCGTCGTCACCAACGGCATGAGCAAATACGCGCGCCGCGGCAAAAACGCCAACAGCGCCGTTGCGGTCTCGGTCGACGCGAAGGATCTCGGCGGGCCGTTCGAGGCCGTCGACTACCAGCGGGCGCTCGAGAGAACCGCGTTTATCTTTGGCGGCGGCAACTACCGCGCGCCGGCACAGAACGTCGGCAGCTTTTTGGACGGCGGCAAGGACCTCCGCGTCGGGCCGGTTGAGCCGACCTACGCCCGCGGCGTCCGGGAAGCCGACCTCGGCGCGATCCTCGGGGACGACATCTCCGCCGCGCTGCGCGCCGCGCTGAAAACCTTCGGCCAAAAGATCGCGGGGTTCGACGCTCCGCACGCTATTTTAACCGGCATCGAGAGCCGCACCTCGTCCCCGCTGCGCATCGAACGCGACAACGACTCGCGGCAGGCCATCGGATTCGCCGGCCTGTACCCCTGCGGCGAGGGCGCGGGTTACGCGGGCGGCATCATGAGCGCCGCCGTCGACGGCATCCGCACCGCGCTGGAGATCATGCGCGTATACAATGCAAAACGATAGACCCCGGAGAAGGCAATGGCTTACAGCAAATGGAACATCGCGAACAGCGCGGTCAGCACGGTCGCTGACCTCGAACAGAAATTGGGCGTCGGACGACTGGCGGCCAAGGTTCTTGCCGCGCGCGGATATGCCGATGCTGCCGGGGCCGAGAAGCTGCTCAACGTGCCCGAGATCTACGAGGAACCGCAGGCGCTGAAGGATATGGACCGCGCGGTCGCGCGCATCCGCGCCGCCCTCGACGACGGCGAGCGCATCGCGGTGTTCGGCGACTACGACGTCGATGGCATCACCGCGACGGCGCTGCTGGCCCAATATCTGCTCAGCTGCGGCGCCGACGTCCTGTGCTCGCTGCCGACGCGCGAATCCTCGGGCTACGGGCTGACCAACGAGGAGATCGACCACCTGAACCGCTACGGCGTCACCTTAATAATCACCGTCGACAACGGCATCTCGGCGGCGAAAGAGGTCCGCTACGCCGCGACGCTCGGCATCGACGTCGTGATCTGCGACCACCACCTGCCGCCCGACGAGCTGCCGCCCGCCGCGGCGGTCGTCGACCCGCTGCAGCCCGGCGACACCAGCACCGCGAAAGATCTCGCGGGGGTCGGCGTCGCGTTGAAGCTGGCCGCCGCCGTCGAGGACTGCACCGTCGCCGACATGATGGAGGTGTACGGCACATTCGCGGCGATCGGCACCGTCGCCGACCTGATGTCGCTGACCGGGGAGAACCGGGCCATCGTCACGGCGGGTCTGCGCCAGATGGCGGTGTGCGAGAATCCGGGCCTTGCGGCGCTGTGCGCCGCCTGCGACCTCGACCCCGAGACGATCGACGCGCGCAAGGTGGCTTTCACGATTGCGCCGCGCTTAAACGCCGCCGGACGCATGGGCGACCCGCGCGTCGCATTGGCGCTGCTGCTCTGCGAGGACGACGAGGAGGCGGCGCGTCTCTGCGCCGAGCTCGACGACAAGAACACCCAGCGGCGCGCCGCCGAGCAGGACACCGCCCGGAAGCTTGCCGGGATCTTAAAGACCGACCCGCAGATCTGCAAGCGGCCGGTACTGGTCTGCGCCGCTGAGAACCTGCAGACCGGCGTCATCGGTATCGTCAGCTCGCGGCTGGTCGAGCGCTTCGGCAAGCCGGCGATCCTCATCTCGGTGGAGGGCGACGAGGGGCGCGGCAGCGGACGCAGTGTGGCGGGTTTCTCACTGCACGAGGCGATCGCGAGCTGCGCGCCGCTTTTAATCAAGTATGGCGGACACGATCAGGCCGCCGGGTTTTCGGTCGAGCGAAAGAACATCGAGAAATTGGTCGCCGCGATCAACGACTACTGTCTGGCGCAGCGATACCCGCTCTACACCAACCGGATCGGCATCGACGCCGAGCTGGATTTCTCGGAGATCGACGAAAAGAACGTCGCCGCGCTGTCGGCGCTGGAGCCCTACGGCAACGGCAACGAGGAACCGATCTTCTGTTCCCGCGGCGTGACGATTCAAGACATTCTGCCGATGGGCGAGTGCCACAGCCGTCTGACGCTGGCGCAGAACGGCAGGACGTTGTGCGGTGCGTGGTTCGGCAGAACGCCCGACACCCTGCCCGTCCGCAAAGGGGATCTCGTCGACGCGGCCTACTCGCTGTCCATCTACCGGACGCACAACCGGTCCATGGTGTCGGTGCGCTTCCGGGACTTTCATCCGAACGGCGACGACGCGGGCTACAGCGCGTCGATCTCGGCGTACGAGGAGTTCTGTGTGCGGGAGGACGGCGGCGCGGTCGATGTGTCGCTGTTCGCGCCCGAGCGCGAGGACATCGCGGCGGTCTACCGCCAGCTGCGCGTTCAGGCCGTCGACCGCGGCAACTACAACGATCTCGCGCTGCAGTTCCGCGGCATGAATCCCGGCCGCGCGGCGGCGGCGATCGATATCCTGAGCGAGCTGAACCTGCTCGAGCGGTCGGGTGACGACGGCTTTACGGTCCGCGCCGCCGACAACCCCGCCCGGGTGGAACTGGACAAATCCCCGCTGTTTTCGCGTCTGAAAGTGGAGGTGGCGGTATGACCTTTTTACAGCTGAAAAAACTGATAGAGAAGAGCGGCCGCACCTACGACATGGCGCGGATCGAACAGGCCTACAAACTGGCGCAGAAGAGCCACGCGCAGCAGAAGCGCGAGACCGGCGAGCCCTACATCATCCACCCGCTCGCGGTGGCGGCGCTGCTGCTCGATCTCGGGCTGGACACCGAGAGCCTCTGCGCCGCGCTGCTGCACGACGTCGTCGAGGACACCGGCGTCACGATCGAGCAGATCACCGCGCAATTCGGAGCCGAGATCGCCTCGCTGGTCGACGGCGTCACCAAGCTGGGCCGCATCCCGTTCTCCTCGGTCGAGGAACAGCAGGCCGAGAACGTGCGCAAGATGCTGCTCGCGATGAGCAAGGATATCCGCGTCATGCTGATCAAGCTGTGCGACCGGATGCACAATATGAGCACATTGGACGCGCGCCCTGAACAGAAGCGGCGGGACACGGCGCTCGAGACGATGGAGGTCTACGCCCCGATCGCCCACCGGCTCGGCATGAGCAACTTCAAGGAGAAGCTGGAGGATCTGTCGCTCAAATATCTCGACCCGATCGGCTACGACGAGATCATCTCGCTGCTCAAGATGAACAACAAGGACGGCAACTTCATCGACAGCATCACGAGCGACGTCCGGGTGCGGCTGGCCGAGAACGGCATGGCGCACGCCCAGATCGAGAGCCGCGTCAAATCGATCTACGGCATCTACCGCAAGATGTACATCCAGAACCGCTCGTTCGAGGAGATCTACGACATCTACGCGCTGCGCGTCATCCTCAACACCGTGACCGAGTGCTACAATGCGCTGGGCGTCTTTCACGATATGTTCCGCCCCATCCCCAACCGCTTCAAGGACTACATCTCGACCCCGAAACCGAACATGTACCAGTCGCTGCACACCACCGTCATCGGGCGCGACGCGATCCCGTTCGAGATCCAGATCCGCACGTTCGACATGCACTACACCGCCGAATATGGCATCGCGGCGCACTGGAAATACAAGGTCGGCATCAGCGGCAAGGATAAGCTGGAGGA
>JAVBVJ010000056.1:0-3282 GCA_031554355.1 Oscillospiraceae bacterium | reverse complement strand
AAAGGTGTTAGCGATGAAAGAAATTCTGATCATCGGCGCGGGTCCCGCCGGAATCACGGCCGCGCTGGAGCTCGCCCAAAAAGGATCCGACTACAAAATCACGATGATCGAGGAGAGCGGCGACATCGGCGGCATCTCCAAGACGGTTCGCCACGGCGGCAACCGCATGGACATCGGCGGGCACCGCTTCTTCTCCAAATCCGACGAGGTCATGGATTTCTGGAGCAACCTGATGCCGCTGCAGGGCGCGCCGTCCTTCGACGACGAACTGCTCGGCCGCGAGAAACCGCTGGCGCCGGGCGGCCCCGACCCCGACGACACCGACCGCGTCATGCTGGTGCGCGAGCGCGTTTCGCGCATCTATTATCTGAAAAAATTCTTCGATTATCCCATCAGCATGAAGATGCAGACCTTCAAGAACATGGGTTTTGTCCGCACCATGAAGGCCGGTTTCAGCTATGTGTGGTCCTCGGTCTTCAAGAAGCCGGAGGAAAACCTCGAAAACTTCTACATCAACCGGTTCGGCCGCGTGCTGTACAGCATGTTCTTCGACGGCTACACCGAGAAGGTCTGGGGTCGCAGCCCCGCCAACATCTCCGCCGACTGGGGTTCCCAGCGCGTCAAGGGTCTGTCGATTCTGGCCGTGCTGCGGGACATGCTCCGCAAACTGTTCGGCACCAAAAACAAGGGCGAGGTCGAGACCTCCCTGATCGAGCAGTTCTGGTATCCGAAGTTCGGGCCGGGGCATCTCTGGGAGACCGCCGCCGACGACGCCCGGAAAAACGGCGTCGATCTGCGCATGCACTGCCGCGCGGTGTCGCTGACAAAAGACGGCGATGCCATCAAAGAGGTGCGCTGCCTAGAGAACGGCAAGGAGATCGTCTTCAAGCCCGACGCTGTTATCTCGACGATGCCGCTGAAAGATCTGGTGCTCGGCATCGAGGGCGCCGCGCCGCCGCAGGACGTCGCGGACATCGCCGCGGGGCTGCCCTACCGCGATTTCGTGACCGTCGGCCTGCTGGTGCCGAAACTGGCGCTGAAAAACGAGACGGCGATTAAAACGCTGGGCAACGTCGTGCCCGACTGCTGGATCTATGTGCAGGACGAGGGCATCAAGATGGGCCGCATCCAGATCTTCAACAACTGGTCGCCCTATATGCTCAAGGATCCCGAACACAGCGTGTGGGTCGGGCTCGAGTACTTCTGCCAGGAGGACGACGAGTTCTGGAACCTCAGCGACGACGACTGCATCCGCTTTGCGACCAAAGAGCTCGCCGCCATGGGGATTATCCAGGAGGGCGACGTGCTCGACGCCCACCGCGAGCGCGTCAAAAAAGCGTACCCCGCCTACTTCGACACCTACGCGCAAATCGACGACCTCATCGCCTACCTGAACACGATCGGCAACCTGTACTGCGTCGGCCGCAACGGCCAGCACCGCTACAACAACATGGACCACTCGATGCTGACCGCCATCCGCTGCGTCGAGTGCATCGCCGGCGAGGGCGCGACCCGCGACGACATCTGGAACGTCAACACCGAGCAGGAGTACCACGAGAAGAAATAACCGCAGCGGCCGCGCGGCATCATTTGCCGCGCGGTTTTTCTGTGCAGAATCGGAGACATCGATGCAGCAAAAAAACCGGATCGGCCGACATCCCTACGGCGCGCTGTTCATCGCGTTCGCGGCGTTCTGCCTGCCGCTGATGTTCCTGTGGGACATGACCGTCATCGTGCCCGCCCTGCTGTGGCCGATCTACATCGGAGCCGCGCTGTGCGCCGCGCTCATCGTCTTTCTGGCGCTGACCGGCAAACTGACCGACGAGCGCCTGTTCCTGCTGATCTTGATCATGGGCTTTCTGCTGCGCCTCGCCTACATCTACTACAGCCCCGCGGCCGTCCGGCAGCACGACGTCAACGCCTACCCCGAGGGGGGCGGCGGCCACTCGAAGGTGATCCGGTTCTACGCCGAGAACGGCTTCCGACTGCCGCAGATCGACGTGCGTTCGGTTGACCAGCTCTACCACCCGCCGCTGTGGCACCTGATCGCCGCGGTCTTCTACAAGATCATGACGGCCATCGGCTTCAGCTTCGTGCGCGTCTTCGATTCGCTGCAGCTGCTGTCGGTGCTGCTGTCGACGCTGTGCGGCTTTTTGGGCCTGTGCACGCTGCGCGCGCTGGACATGAACGGCGCGCCGCTGCGCTTCGGCGCGCTGTTCCTGATGCTGCACCCCGCCTTCTTCCTGATGTCCGGATTCCTGAACAACGACCTGCTGATGATCACGCTGGTGCTCGCCGTGCTGTTGTTCGCCGTCCGTTGGTTCAAGAACCCCACCTTTGGGCGCATCCTTCCGCTGGCCTTGGCGCTCGGCCTCGCGATGATGACGAAGCTCAACGCCGTGCTCGTCGCGCCCGCGCACGCCGTCCTGTTTGTCTGGAAGCTGGTCGAACGTCTGCGCGCGCGGTCCGGCGCGGGGCGCCTGATCGCCCAGTTCGCCGTGTTCGGCGGCATCAGCATTCCGCTCGGCATCTGGTGGCCCGTCCGCAACTTCCTGCTCTTCGACATGCCGCTCAACTACGTCAACGTCCCCAACTCGCCGGAGCAGTTCATCGGCGACTACCCGCGCTGGATGCAGCTGTTCTCCTACCAGTTCCGCTTCCCCTACATCTCGCTGCCCTTCTTTAACAACTACCACGCGATGGGCTACGACCTTGAGTACAGCCTCAACGCCATTCTGATTAAGACGTCGGTCGTCGGGGAATTCACGTTCGGCACCACCGCCGACCCCGTCAGCGCCGTCGTGTACGCGGTCGAGATGCTGTCGCTGCTCATCGCTGCGCTCTCGGTCGTCGCGCTGGTCGCCGTGCTGATCCGCGCCGTCCGCACCAAGAGCCCGCTGCTGCCGCTCTATGTCTTTTTCGCGGTCTACTTCGCGGCGACCGTCGTCAGCGTCGTCTCCTACCTGTTCCAGATTCCGTACATCTGTTCCGTGAACTTTCGCTTTATCGCCCCGCTGCTGGTGCCCTGCGCGGTGTTTATCGCGACGTGGCTGGGCGGCATGCAGCGCCGCTGGCCCAGGATCGCGGCCCTCGCGCTGGCAGCGCTGTTCTGCACCGGGTCGTGCCTGGTCTATATTTTACTTTCGGGGTTGATTTAGATAAACAGTTATTCGTGACTGGCTATTCGTGACTAGTGAATGGAAGTGGCGCCCGCGAGCGCGGCCATGCCATTATAGTACCGAATAAAGAGTCCACAGAGAAAAATTTGGGTCGAAAACAAAA
>JAVBVJ010000168.1:0-4461 GCA_031554355.1 Oscillospiraceae bacterium | reverse complement strand
TTTCTATCAGTATTTTGATTTTATCCAAATTATTTCCTGTTTTTTTCGAAATAATCCTCACGCTGACGCCCGACGACGCTCTATGCTAGAGTGGAAGAAACCTTGGCGACGCCAGGGCACAGGAGGAATCAATGGATAACACAAAGACCAAAACCGGCATCCGCCCGTTCGGCTGGCGGGACAAAGTGGGCTACATGCTGGGCGACGTGGGCTGCAACCTCAGCTTCTCGCTCATCTCGGGCTACATGTTTATCTTCTTCACCCAGTTCATCGGCATCAGCCTGATCCACTACTCGCTGGTCATTCTGTTCACGAAGATCTGGGACGGCATCAACGACCCCATCATCGGCGCGATTGCCGACCGCTTCACCCCCAAGAAGGGTGACAAGTTCCGCCCCTGGATTTTCTGGGGATCGTTCCCGCTCGCGTTCTCCGCCTGTCTGCTGTTCCTGAACACGCAGAGCGCGTCCTACGCCGTCAAGATTATCGTGTGCATCGTCGGTTACCTGATCTGGGACATCGCGTACACCGTCGTCAACGTCCCGTTCGGCTCGATGAACTCCACGATCACGGCGGACGGCACCGAGCGCAGCCAGCTCTCGTCGTGGCGGACGATCGGCGCACTGCTTGCGGCGCTGCCGATCGCGATCGTTCTGCCGCAGATTCTGTACACGAAGGAAACCTTGGCGAACGGTACCGAGGCCAGCATCTTCGCGGGTGAGCGCGTGTTCACCGTCGCGCTTGTGCTTGGTATTCTGGCGCTGGTCTGCTTCCAGCTGCTCTACCGGCTGTGCACCGAGCGCATCAAGCATACCGAGGCGACATCCGAAAAGTTTAACTACTTTAAGACGCTCGCCGCGTTCTTCACCAACCGCGATATGCTCGCCGTGTCGCTGACCGCGTTTAGCTCGATCGTATTCATGATGTCGACGCAAACCACCAACGCATTGGTGTTTCAGATGTACTTCGGCGACGGCAGCTTATCCTCTTTCGCGGTCATCGCGATGATTCCGATGCTGGCGCTGGCGCCGCTTGTAAAACCGATGGTGAAAAGATTCGGCAAAAAGGCGCTGTGCAGCTGGCCGCTGTTGGGCGGTGTCGCCGCGTTAGCGATCCTGTTGGTACTGCCCAACGTCTCGGTGCCGCTGTTCCTCGGCCTGCAGATCGTCGTCGGCTTATCGATGGGCTTTTACTCGCTGGTCGGCTGGGCGCTGGTATCGGATTCCATCGACTCGATGGAGCTGCAGACCGGCCGCCGCGAGGAGGGTTCCGCCTACGCCACCTACTCGATGCTGCGCAAAGTGGCGCAGGGGGTCGGCCAGGCGCTGATCCCGTTCCTGATCGCCGTCATCATTCCCGGTCTCGACATGAATGACGCCATGACCTGGAGCACCGACTACGGCCTCGGCGTCAAAAACATCGCGGCGGGGCTCTGCCTCATCGGCTTTATCGCCGCCTTCCTGCTGATGCTTTTCGTGTATACGATTGACAAGAAGAAAGAGCAAAGCCTGCCGGCGCTTCTGGGCCGCGCGGCAACGACCGACGACGTGGCGGATGAGATCGGCAAAAACATCAGCCGACGCGAAGATTGATTTAGGAGAGAGAGAACAATGGCAAGAAACAGCACGCTTTTAAACGATCATTGGTTTTTTACCAAACAGACCGTCGACCCCGCGGCGCCGGACTTCACGCGGATGGCGCCGGTGACGCTGCCGCACACCTGGAACGCGCTCGACGGACAGGACGGCGGATCCGACTACGACCGCGGCGCGTTTTGGTACGCGCGGACGCTGGAACTGCCCGACACGAACGAGGAGATCTGGCTCGAGTTCGAGGGCGTCAGCCAGATCGCGACCGTCTACTGCAACGGCACGTTGCTGACCCGCCACGCCGACGGCTTCTCGACGTTCCGCGTCAACCTGACCCCCTGCGCCAAGGCGGGCGGCAATGTGATCGCCGTGCAGGCCGACAACCGTGAGAACGAGGAGACCTACCCGCAGTTCGCCGATTTCACGTTCTACGGCGGTATCTACCGCAACGTCCGGCTCATCTCGGTGCCGGCGGCGCATCTCGCGCTCGACAACAGCGGCGCGCCGGGACTTGTCGTCACGCCGGCCATTCAACCCGACGGCAGCGCGGTTATCGCCCTGACGGCGGAAGGCGCGGTGTGCACCGAAGGCTGCACCTATCGTTACACGATCACGGAAGCGGACGGCACAGCGGTGTTCGCAAAGGAATCGACCAACGGCGTGGCCACAGCGACCCTCGCGCAGCCGCATCTCTGGCAGGGCAGAAAAGACCCCTACCTCTACACGGCGACGGTGCAGCTCGTCAGAGACGGCGCGGTGCTTGACGCGGTCTCACTGCGGTTCGGCATCCGCTCGTTCAGCGTATGTCCCGAAACCGGCTTTTACCTCAACGACCGCTCGACGCCGCTGCGCGGCGTCTCACGGCACCAGTGCCGCGAGGACAAGGGCTGGGCCGTCAGCTGCGAGGATATGCGGCAGGACATCGAACTGATCTGCGAGATGGGCGCGAACACGGTGCGGCTGGCGCACTACCAGCACAACCAGTATTTCTACGATCTGTGCGACGAGTACGGCGTCGTCGCGTGGGCCGAGATCCCGCTCATCTCCACCTACATGGACAACGCGGACGCCAAGGCCAACGCGCTGCTGCAGATGCGAGAACTGGTGCTGCAGAGCCGCCACCACGCCGCGATCTGCTTCTGGGGCATCTCGAACGAGATCACGATGGGCGGCGACGACAACCCGCCGCTGATCGCCACCCAAAGGGAACTGGAGGCGCTCTGTAAAGCGCTGGACCCCACGCGGCTCACCGCGCTCGCGAATGTCTCGATGGTCGAGATGGACAGTGTGGAGAACACGCTCACCGATGTCGTGGGGTACAACCACTACTTCGGCTGGTACGTCGGCGACGCGGCGGAGAACGGGCCGTGGCTCGACGATTTCCACAAGACCAACCCGACGATTCCGGTCGGTCTGACGGAGTACGGCGCCGAGGGCAACATCGACCTGCATTCCGAGCACCCCGAAGTGCGCGACTACTCCGAGGAGTACCAGTGCGTCTACCACGAGGCGCTGCTCGAAGCGTTCGCCACGCGTCCGTATCTCTGGGGCACATACGTCTGGAACATGTTCGAGTTCGGCAGCGATATGCGCGACGAGGGCATGGTGCAGGGCCGCAACAACAAGGGGCTGGTCAACTTCGCGCGCACCGTCAAAAAGGACGCGTTCTACCTATACAAGGCCTGGTGGACCGATGCGCCGTTCGTGCATCTCTGCGGCCGCCGGTTCGAGAAGCGATGCGGCGAGACCTCGATCAAAGTCTACGGCGCGGCCGTCGACCGCGTCGCGCTGCTCTTGGACGGCGCTAAAATCGCGGAAACCGGTGGACAGCGGGTGTTCGCCTTTACCGGCATCACCTTGCCGATCGGCAAGCACACGGTCGAGGCCGTCGGTTACCTGGATGGTGCCGCCGTTGCAAAAGAGAGCATCGCGCTCGAGGGCGTCGACGCGCCGAATCCCGCCTACACCATGCCGCCCGACGACCTGCCCGCGGACGGCGGGGTAACCAACTGGTTCGACCCGGCCTACGGCGGCGCGGCCGAGATGACGTTCCACGCGGGGTTCTACTCCGTCAAGGACACGATCGGCGCGGTGATGGAGGACCCCAATGCGCAGGGCATTTTGGCCAATCTGTTCGCCAGCCTGATGGGCGGCGGAAACGCGCCCAAGATGAACAAGGGCATGATGAGCATGCTCGCCAACCTGACGTTCGAGAACATGGCGAAGATGGCCGGCAAGCGCCTGCCGCCCGGCGCGCTGCAGCAGATCAACGGCGCGCTGCAACAGATCCCGAAACCGTAAACACAACGCAAAAAGAAATCCGGAACCCTGACAGTGATCCGGTTTCAGCTGTCAGGGACCGGTTATCGCTCCGCGAAAGCCGGATAGGACACAGGATTCATTTTCGAACCGTTCGACACCCGAACAGATGTCAGATTTCAGCTGTCAGAGTCAAATTCTGGAAATGCCGCGCAGAGCGCGGCATTTTTGGGATGAAGGGCAAAATCAAAAAACCTCACTGCGAGCGACGCGAAGCGATGAGCGCGTTTTTCATTACGCTATTACAATGTCACCTCTGCGAATATCTTCCCTATATATACTACTTAAGAGGTCCTTAACTTTTCCGATTGTTCTTGCGCCAGTAATTTTCTTGCTCAATTTGGTAATTCGAATTATTGTATAGTGCTCTTCTGGATCTATATCAGTAATTTCAAGTTCAACTTCTTCATCTTTGTCCTTGGCCAGTTTCGCGACATCTACAGTTGCGCTATAAAGATTCCGAGAACCATACTGGGTAGAGGTAACGCTCCACTTTGACCCAAACCAGCACGCGGCTGTTTTAAGGCCCATTCCATACTCACTTCGTCCACTC
>JAVBVJ010000081.1:0-13517 GCA_031554355.1 Oscillospiraceae bacterium | reverse complement strand
GCACGTCGGCGGCCGGTTCTTTTGTTGTTTTCTTGGGCGTGGACTTTTCGGCGGGATCGGCGGGCGTCTTTTTCTTCGCCGGTTTTTTCTTTGTGTCGTCGGTCTCGATCCAGTCCAATGTGTCCATCACGGCTTTCTCCGCCTCATTGACCGCTTTCTCGCCCGGCGGTTCGGGCGCGGGTTCCGGCGCGGACTCGGCCGCTTCCGGTTTCTTGTCGCCGTAATTCGCGATCAGCGCTGCGACCGGAATCATCAGGATCGAGACAACGCCGTAGTACCCGATCCCCCACTGGATCCGCGCGAGGTATCCCGCGAAAAACAGGAGGATGCCGAGCACGCCGAACAGGGTGTACGCCGTCCGCTTGTTGACCGGTTTTTTCCCGACAATCCGGATGATCAACGGCAGTAGCAGCATGATGATCGACGCGACGGCAAGCTCCGCAAAGAGATCGTTCAAAACGGAGAGCTTGCCGATATTCCGGTAGCCGGTTGAAACTTTGGCCGCCGCCACGATGCGGTCGAACGCCGCGATCTCGCTCTCGCTCAGCGAGACGTCCTCGGTCAGCAGCCGGAACTCGTAGAAGTAATCCGAGGTATACGTGAAGCTCGAGACCAGAAAGGGTTTGTCCGCATAGACGTACTGGATCCGCGCGAAGATAATCTGCTGATTCTTCTTGAACAGCTCCGGCTCGCCGGTGTACGAGGGGATCCTGTCGGTCTGTGCCTTCTCTAGAATCGCGCTGTCCGACGCGGCGGCAAAGTTAACGCTGCCGTCGGACGGGGCGGCGTACAGGCGCACAAACGCCGTGCTGCCCTGAAAGCCGATCACCAGTATCGCGCCGTCGCTAAACTGTTGCTGCACCTGTTCCGCCGTAAAGCCGAACGCGGCGAGCTGCGGGTCGTCGGCAGCAGGTGCCGTCTCAAACACCGCGGTATTCGAGCCGGGGTCGACCTGAATCCTGCCGTCCAGCAGGCGGACGGCGTCCGCGTTCATCGCGCAGCCGGCCATCGTGAACAGCAGCAGGGCTATCAGCAGCAGCGCGCCGGTAAAGGTCTTTCGTTTCATGTCGATCTCCTCAATTTCCGAATTTTCGAAATGCCTCGACGTGCAGTTCGATGAACCGCTCCCTGTCGACATTCACCGCTACGGCAGCGTTGGGTTTTTTATCGGTCAGGACCCGGCGGTCGGCGCAGGTGCTTCCGCGCGTCACGGTTCCGCCAAGTTCCACATCGACGTACAGCGCGCGGGTCTCGACGACGTGGTGGTCGATGAGCCACGCGACCGGCACCGAGTCGTGCAGCGCGACCCCCTGAAATCCGGCCTTGTTGGCGTAGAACGCCTCGTAATGGAACAGCATCCTGCAGAGCGTGTCGCTGACATAGTTGCCGCACGCCGCCATGCGCTGATGATCCTCTTTCGTCGCGTACGCTTTCATCGTCGCGTCCAGTGGGCTCAGCATGATGCGCAGTCCGCTCGACAGCACGATCTTCGCGGCCTCGGGGTCATGGTAGACGTTCGCCTCGCCGCGCGCCGTGACGTTGCCGCCCGAGAGCGCGCCGCCCATGATAACAATTTTATCGATCTTCGGCAGCAGGTGCGGGCAGGTCAGCAGCAATATCGCGATATTCGTCAGCGGGCCGACCGGCACCAGCGTCACCGGCTCCGCGGATTCCGTCAGCACCTTGGCCATCAACTCGACCGCGCTCAGCTCCGACAGCTGTTTTTCGGGTTCCGGCAACAGGTAGCCCATGTTGCCCAGCCCGTCCTTGCCGTGTACCTCCGCGCCGTTCAGCTGTAGTTTCGGCAGCAGCAGCGCTTTCTCGGCCCCGCGCGCGACCGGCGCTTTTATGCCGAGTAGCTCGCAGATTTTCAGTGTATTTCGCGTGGTATCCTCGACGGGTCGGTTGCCGAACACCGTCGTCATCGCGACGATCTCCAGCTCCCGGGCCGCCGCGGCCAGCAAAATGGCGAAAGCGTCGTCGATGCCGGTATCCACGTCCATTATGATCGGCGTCCTGCTCATGTTTCCTCCAGCCCGTCGAATTGGTTGATGCTGTAAAAGAAAAATTTGACAAACTCGTCCCGCTCGACATCGCAGGCCAGCGACGCGTTTGGTTCGATCCAGCGCCTGCCGTCAAACACCGTCTGTCCGACCGCGGAACCCGAACACTCGCAGGCCGCCGCAACCGGCACATACCGCGCGATCTCGGGACAGGCGGCCACCGCGACCGCGACCGCGTCGCAGACGACGTAGCGGCTCTCGTAGTAGCGCTTTTCGGGGCCGTCCTCGAGATACTGTGTAAACAGGGTTCGATTGTGTTCGCGGAACGTCGCCAGCATCGGCGCGACCGGGTTCGACGCGTCGAGCTCGGTCAGCCGGTCGGCCTCCGCCGCACGCAGCGCGGCGCTGTTGCAGGCGTCGAGATCGACGATGATCAGATCGCGGAAGCCCGCCTTAAAGACGATGTCCGCGGCGTGGGGGTCCTGATGGGCGTTGAATTCCGCCGCCGCCGTGACGTTGCCGGCTGTCGCGCCGCCGCTCATCACGGTGATGCGTTTGATCTGCGCCACGACATCGGGGTACTTCAACACGGCCAGCGCGATGTTGGTCAGCGGCCCGACCGCGATCAGTTCCAGCTCTCCCGGGTACCGGCGCGCCGTCTCGGCGATGAAATCCCAGGCGTACCGGCCGTCGAGGCGGGATTCGCCCGCCGGAACGGGATAGCCCGCGAGCCCGTTTTTACCGTGGATGTCGCCCGCGCGGGGATGCCGCACGATCATCGCTTTGTCCGCACCTGCGACGACGGGGCACCGCAGTTTCAGCGTATCGCGCAAAAACAGCGCGTTCCGCACCGTGTTTTCGAGCGCCGCGTTGCCGTGTACCACGGTAATTCCCAGCACATCAAAAATACCGCAGCCGCTTAAAAGAATCATCGCCTGCGCATCGTCAACACCGGGGTCACAGTCAAAAATTACCGGACGTCTCTCCATGAAGCTCTCTCGGTTTCTTTATTTCCTTAATTATAAAAGGTGTTCCGGTAAAATGCAATGCTATTCCCCGCGGCGGGCTCATAGAAATAAGTATCACGCTTTCCGGAGGACCGCCCATGTTTTTCACCGTTCGCCTCAAACCAAAAAACACCGCGCGGCTGATTGTCGTGCTGGTCGTCGCCGCGCTGCTGTTTTCGTCGCTGTACGCCGTGTCAACCATCAATCCGAACAAGGTCGTCTATCTAACCTTCGACGACGGGCCGAGCGCGATGACGCCCGAACTGCTGGCTGTGCTGAAAAAATACGATGTGCGGGCGACGTTTTTCGTGTGCGGACAGTACGGGGAGTACAGCGGGACGCTGAAACAGATCGCGGACGACGGCCATCTCATCGCGCTGCACACCTACAGCCACCGCTTCTCCGAGATCTACGACAGCCCGGACGCCTTCTGGAACGACATCCAGCGGCTCGAGCTTCTGGTGTTCACCGAGACGGGCGCCAACGCCGGCCGCATCATCCGGTTCGCGGGCGGCAGCTCCAACACGGTGTGCCGGCGGTACGGCGGAAAAGAGATCATGCAAAAAATCATCGCGCAGTGTGACGAGTACGGGTATGTCTATGTCGATTGGAATGTCGACACCAAGGACGCCGAGAGCAGTGCCGCCGTCGCGCCCGAGACCATCAGGAGCCGCGCGCTGAAAGGGCTGTTCCTGCAAAACAGCCCCGTGATCCTGATGCACGACGGCAAATCCAACACGACCGTCGCGCAGGCCGCCGAGCTGCTCATCGTCGAACTGCTCGACAAGGGCTACACATTCGACACCGTCGACCACCTGACCGAGGAGATCCACCACCGCCTGCCGAAATAGCCCGTGGTTTTATTGCATTGTAGCGGGATCTGTTGTAGAATACATGCAGTGTTTTTTTCGGAGGTCACTGCTTGTTCGGCTACGTCAAACCTGTTGTCGCGGAGCTTCGTGTGCGCGAACACGCGGAATACAAAAGCGTCTACTGCTCGCTTTGCAATGCCCTGAAATCCTTCGGGTTCGGCGCAAAGATGCTGCTGCAGTACGACTTTGTGTTCTGCGTTCTGCTGTTTATGGCCGTCACCGACACGCAGCCGGAGTACTTTAACGGGCGCTGCAACACCAACCCCGCGAAAAAACAGCAGCTGATCGCACCCAACGAACCGCTACGCTACGCCGCGGCCTCCCTGATACTAAGTTTTCACTACAAATACACCGACGACATTCAGGACGAGCCTTGGCCCCGCAAAATCGCCTCGTTCTTTGCCCGGTTCGCCACCGGCGGCGCGTTCCGGCGCGCCAAAAAGACCTACCCCGACCTCAATGCCTTTGTCGCCGACCGCATGCGGGATCAGCACGGCGTCGAGGCCAGAAAGACCGCCTCGGTCGACGAGGCGTGCGACGCGACGGCGAAGGGGCTCGGCTACATCTTTTCAGGGATGTCGACCGACCTGCGCACCGCCAAAACGCTCGGCCGTCTGGGCTACTGCATCGGCCGGTTCGCCTATCTCGCCGACGCGGCGGACGATCTCGCGAGCGACCTGAAAAAGCGGCGGTACAACGTCTTTGCGGTACAACACAACCTACAAAAAAACGACCCGCTCGATCCGGTGATCGCGGAGGCGCGGCGTCATCTACGGCAGGCCGCCGCCGAGGCGGAACTCTGCTACCGGCTGCTTGATATCCACTGTTTTGCCCCGATTTTAGAGAACGTCATCTATCTCGGGCTCGTTGCAGCCGCGGAACAAATCGGTCAAAAAAAGAAAGGGAAATCCGATGAATAACCCCTACCAGATTCTGGGTGTCAATCCAAACGCCACCGAAGCGGCGATCAAAGAGGCCTACCGCAATCAGGCCGTCAAATACAGCACCGGCGAGTACGCGAACTCCCCGATGGCGGAGACCGCCGCCGAGCGCATGCGCGAGCTCGACGAGGCGTTCGATCAGGTCATGGCCGACCGCAGGCTCGGCGACCAGAACCAGAGTGAACCCGAACCGGCGTACCAAAAAGCGTCCGACAACACCGAATCCTACGCCTACAGCGACGACGGTATCTACAGCGACATCCGCACCTATCTGTCGCGCGGCAACGTCCAGACCGCCGAGCAGAAGCTCAACGCGATCGATTCCGAGCAGCGCACCGCGGAGTGGTACTTCCTGATGGGTCAGGTCTGCTACCGCAAGGGCTGGTTCGACGAGGCGCACCGCAACTACGCCGCCGCCTGCTCCATGGCGCCCGGCAACAGCGAGTATTCCGCCGCCTACCGCCAGTCCGAGAACGCGCGGGAGACCGGCTCCAACGGCTATAGCCCCTACGGAAACCAGCGGCAGACCACCGGCGGCATGCCGTGCTGCGGCGACCTGTCGTCCTGTCTGAGCTGCCTGTGCTGCATGTCACTCTGTGACTGCTGCCGCTAGCCATGCAACGAAACACCTACCGCATCGCGCTCGGCGGCATCCTCTCGGCGCTGGCCGCCGCGATTCTGTTCCTCGGCTCGATTATCCCGCTCGCGACCTTCGTCGCCCCCGCGCTCGCCGCTGTGTGCGTCTACTATTTCTGCATCGAGTACACGAACGGTACCGCATTCATGGTGTACTTCGTCATCGCGGTGCTCGTGATGCTGATCGCACCCGACAAGGAGATGGCGCTGCTGTTCACCGTCGTTCTCGGCTACTTCCCAATCCTAAAAAGCTGGACGGAGCGACGGTTTTCGCGCCCCGTCTCGTATATCATTAAGTTCGCGGTGTTCAACGTCGCCGTCGTCGGCATGTATCTGCTGGCGCTCTACGTCTTTATGCTGCCGCTGCTCGCCGAGGAGTTCCGCGAGTACAGCACATTGTTTATTCTGGCGCTGCTGACTGGCGGCAACGTCGCGCTCTTTCTGTACGACCGCGCGTTGACGGTGCTCGCCGCGCTGTACCGCGCGAAGATCAAGCCGAAACTACAGAAATAACCGAAAACACAGGATTCGGCGCATTTGCGCGCCATACTATACTCATTAAACTTCAAAACCGTTCATTTCCTGGTTTGAAGCTGTGGCGATAGCCCCGCAGTGCCGCCAACTTGGCGGCTTCAATCGAGTGCATAGTCCATTGCACGCCATAGACACGCCGGCAAGCTTTGCTTGCCGATTGAAGAAAGTGAATACTTTTTCCAATCTAATGGACTATATAACAAAACCGGTCGGAGGATCATTTTGAAGCGAAAAAACAAATGGATTGCCGCGTTTGCGGGTTGTACCGTTGCGGCGGCCGCGTACTTCTATTGGCAGAACAACGACATCGACGTATCGACCTACAGCTACGCCAGCCACAAGGTCCCGCCGAAGTTCCACAATTTTAACATCGTCCACGTCTCGGACCTGCACAACAAGGCGTTCGGCCTGCACAACAAGACGCTGCTGCACCAGATCCGGCGCGCCAACCCCGACGTCATTCTGATCTCCGGCGATCTGGTCGACCGGCACTACCGCAGTTTCGAGCACTCGCTGGCGTTCTGTCGTCAGGCGCTGGACATCGCGCCGGTCTACTTCGCGCCCGGTAACCACGAGGCCCGCTCCGGAACCTACGAGGATTTCCGCGGCAAGCTCCAGAGTCTCGGCGTGCGGGTGCTGGAGAACGAGAAGGAGGTGCTGTACCGCGACGGCGCGGTGCTGGAACTGCTCGGCATCTGCGACCCCTCGTTCAGCCATCTTGACTTCGACAAAGCCGTCGATGTCTCGGTGACGCTCGGCAACCTGCGCGCGATCACCGAATCCGAGGACCACAATCTGCGGCTGCTCATCAGCCACCGCCCCGAGCTCATCAAGGTCTACGCCAAGTTCGGCATCGAGCTGGTATTCACGGGACACGCGCACGGCGGCCAGTGGCGGATTCCGGGCGTCGGCGGCCTGTACACCCCGCACGAGGGCTTTTTCCCGAAGTACTCCGGCGGCATGCACCGCCTCAACGCGACCACGATGTTTATCAGCCGCGGGCTCGGCAACAGCGGGTTCCCGCTGCGCATCTTCAACCGCCCCGAGCTCATCGTCGTCACGCTGAAATCCAAATAAGAACTCCCTTGCGGCGCTGCCGCAAGGGAGTTCTTTTTTTATATCCGCTGTTCGCTGTGTTCGTCGAACAGGTGCAGCCGTCCAAAATCCGGGTCGGCAAAGACGGTTTCTCCGACCGTGTAATCGGCGTCGGCATCGGCGCGGACGCGCATAAGACTGTCGCCGCAGCGCAGCGCCACGATGCGTTCGCTGCCCAGCAGCTCGACCGACTCGATCACCGCCGCGAGCAGACCGCCGTCCCGCGCGATGTGGATGTCCTCGGGGCGCACTCCCGCGACGACCGCCTGGCCGTCGTTTACCGCCGCGCCGCCGAGCGGCAGCGCAAAGCCCGCGCCGGTTAGCGTCCTCTCCGATCCCGACACGGCGACGGTGCCGCGCAAAAAATTCATCGGCGGGCTGCCGAGAAACCCCGCGACAAACAGATTTTCCGGCCGCCGGTACAGCGCCTCGGGGGTTCCGGTCTGCTGCGGCGCGCCGCCGCGCATCACGATCAGCTGACTGCCCAATGTCATCGCCTCGACCTGGTCGTGCGTCACATACAGAAATGTCGCGCCGCTGTTGCGGTGGATACGGAGCAGCTCGGTGCGCATCTCGTCGCGCTGCCGCGCGTCGAGCCCCGAGAGCGGCTCGTCGAGCAGGAACACGGCGGGATCCCGTACCAACGCCCGCGCCAGCGAGACGCGCTGCTGCTGTCCGCCCGAGAGCGTCCGAGGCCGCCGCTCGAGCAGATCGCCGATCTCAAGCATCTCCGCGACCGCGCGCACTTTTTCGTCGATCTCCGCTTCGGAGAAGCGCTTTTCCAGCCCGACGGCGATGTTCTGGCGCACCGTCATGGCGCCGTACAGCGCGTAATCCTGAAAAACCATCGCGACGTTCCGCTGCTGCGGTGTCTTTTGCAGAATGCTGTTTCCGTCGACGAGAATGTCGCCGCCGTCGCAGGTCTCGAGACCCGCGATCAGGCGCAGCACCGTCGATTTACCGCACCCGGACGGGCCGACAATCACGACGAAATCGCCGTCGGCGACCTCAAAGCTGAAGTCCCGGACCGCCGCGACGCCGTTCGGATAGGTTTTGGACAGATTCCGCAATGAAAGATGCGCCATAATGCCTCCCGCGCTGTTCTTGCCTTATTATAACACTTCATTCTCCAAAATCCATCTCCGCGAAAGAAAACCCCGGGAGCTCCCGGGGTTTATATCAGAACACTTCTCTCCGGCGTTTGCGCGCCCGGAAAATCATAATCAGGATCGACGCGATGAACGCCGCCGCCAAAAAGATCGGTCCGATCCACATATTCTGGTTCTCGTTGAAGCTTAAAATCTCAGTCCAGTAGCGGTCCATCTGGCTGTTGACCTGCTCGGGCAGCATCTTGAACACCTCGGTGTTGCTCAGCACCTCGCTGCCGGGATAGGAGATCGCCATCGTCTCCTCGTCGAGGTCGAGCAGCTCGCGCGCCTCGGTGATCGGTGTCGCGTAGCCGATATAGCCCGCGTTCTCCGCCGAGATCTCGGGGTCGCACATGAAATTAATGAACATCTCGGCCGCTTCCTTGTTGCGGCTTCCGGTCGGAATGACCATGGCGTCGACGAAAAAGTTGGTGCCCTCCTTCGGCACGATAAACGCAAGATCCTCGTTCTCCGCCATCATGACCAGCGCGTCGCCCGCGTAGTAGGGCGCGATCGCCGCCTCGCTGCCCTCGATTTTATTGTAGATCTCGTCCATGACGTAGGCCTGAACCAGCATTTTCTGCTCTTTCAGAGAATCCGCCGCCTCGGCCAGCTCGTCGGGATCGGTGGTATTGATTGAGTATCCCAGCCGCAGCAGCGCGATCCCGAACGCATCGCGCGAGTTGCTGAACATCAGGATACTGCCCATGAACCGGCTGTCCCACAGCGCGTTCCACGAGTCGATCTCGAGCTCCTCGCCGATCATCGCCGTGTTGTAGATCAGCCCGACATAGCCCCACATATACGGCACCGAGTATTTGTTTTCGGGGTCATACTCGAGATGGGTGTACTCCGCGTCGATCTTGCTGAAGTTCGGGATGTTCGCGAAGTTGAGCGGCTCCACCATGCCCTCCGCGATGAGGCGCGAGATCATGTAGTCGGACGGAATGATGACGTCGTAGTTGCCTCCGCCGCTCTTGATTTTCGCGTACATCTCCTCGTTGGAGGCGAAGGTGGTGTAGTGCACCGAGATACCGGTGCGCGCCTCGAACTCCTTGATGACGTCCATGGAGTCGTCGGAGCCGTCCGAGATGTACTCGCCCCAGTTGTAGACGTTGATCGTGATATTCTGGTCCCTCAGACGGTCGTAGTAGTTGTCGGCACCGGTCATTTGCGCCGCGCCGGCCGGAAACGCAAGCGAAAGCAGCGCCGTCAGAACCAGACACAGGCAGAGCAACTTTTTCATAGCCGCATCTCCCCCGCCAATTTCTTTTCGTTGCGGCGGCCGATGTTGTTCATGATCAGCAGAATCGTCAGAACAACGACGAACAACAGCGTCGACAATGCGTTGATTTCGGGGCTGACCTTGCGGCGCGTCATCGAGAACACCGCGATGGGCAGGGTCTGGATCGTGCCGGACGTAAAGTAGCTGATGACGAAGTCGTCGATCGAGTAGGTCAGCGCCATCAGGAATCCGGTCAGGATGCCCGGCATGATCTCGGGCAGCACGACCTTGAAGAAGGCCTGTATCGGGCTGCAGCCAAGATCCAGCGCCGCTTCGTACAGGCTGGAATCCATCTGGCGCAGTTTCGGGTTGACCGACAGAATGACGTAGGGCAGGTTGAACGTCATGTGCGCGATGATCAGCGTGCCCAGTCCGAGATCAAAATGGATTCCCAGCGACGACAGCACAGTGCGCATCACGACGAACAGCAGCAGCATCGAGACGCCGGTGACGATCTCCGGATTGATGACCGGCATGTAGGTGATGTTCATGACGACGGCGCGCGGGCCGCGACGCATCGAGCGAATCCCGACCGCCGCCGCCGTGCCGATGACCGTCGCCAATATAGCTGAGACGGCCGCGACGAGCAATGTGACGCCCAGCGCGGACAGCACCATGTCGTTTTGGAACAGTTCGCGGTACCACTTCAGCGAGAAGCCCGTAAAGACGTTGCGGCTCTTGCTCTCGTTGAACGAGAAAAAGATCAGCACCGCGATCGGCAGATACAGAAAGACGAAGATAAAGATCATGTAGATCTTGGAGGTCGCGCGCAGTTGTCTGGTCACAGCAGCATCTCCTCCATTTCCTCGTCGTCGAAACGGTTGGCGATACTCATGCACAGCAGCACAATCACCATCAGGACCAGCGCCATCGCCGAGCCCAGATGCGGGTTGTACGCGTTGCCGAGGAACTGCATCTCGATCAGGTCGCCGATCAGGATGTTGCCGCCGCCACCCAGCATGCGGGAGATGATAAAGGTACTGATGGACGGCACGAACACCATTGTGATGCCCGTTGTGATGCCCGGCACCGACAGCGGAATAATGACTTTCGTCGTCACCTTCCACATGTTCGCGCCGAGATCCTGCGCCGCCGCAATCACGGAATCGTCGATTTTGGTCATGACCGAGTAGAGCGGCAGTATCATTAACGGCAGGTAGTTGTAGACCATGCCGAGCACGACCGCGCCCTGGGTATTAATCATCTGGAACGGCCCGAGCCCGATGAGCCCGAACAGTTTATTGATGATGCCGTTGTTTTCAAGCAGCGACATCCACGCGTAGGTGCGCAGCAGAAAATTCATCCACATCGGCAGCATGATCAGCATGATCATCAGCGACTGGCGCGTGCCCTGCATGCGCGAGATCAGATACGAGAGCGGGAACGCCAGCAGCAGGCAGATCGCGGTGGCAAGCAGCGCAAGCCAGATCGACCGCGCAAACACCGGCGTGTACTGGCCGATGCTGGCGATGTTCTCGATGGTGAACTCCCCGATCTGGTTGGTGAAGGCGTAGTAGCCCACCATGATGAGCGGAAAGACGATAAAGAGAACCATCCAGATGAGATACGGAACACCGGCGACTTTACTTTTCAGCATGGCGTCAGTCCTCCATTCTCTTCATGATATGAATGTCCTCCGGCCCGATCTGCAGCCCGACCTGACTGCCGGGTTCGTTGTACTTGGTCGAGTGAACCATCCAGGTGTAACCGGCCTGCTCAATCATGATTTCATAATGGACGCCTTTAAAGACGACCGATTTGACGACGCCCCACAGCTGACCCTTGTCGACGCCGGTCACGGTGACGTCCTCGGGCCGCACGACAACATCGACAAACTCGTCGGGCGCGAAGCCCTTGTCGACGCACTTGAACTTCTCGCCCGCGAACTGGACGAGGAAATCCTTGTGCATGATGCCGCCGATGATGTTGCTCTCGCCGATAAAGTCGGCGACGAACGCGTTGTTGGGCTCGTTGTAGATGTCGATCGGCGAACCGATCTGCTGGATGACGCCGTTATTCATGACGACGACGGTATCCGACATCGTCAGCGCCTCCTCCTGATCGTGGGTGACGTAGACGAACGTGATGTCGAGGCTCTGTTGGATGCGCTTGAGCTCCACCTGCATGTCCTTGCGCAGTTTGAGGTCGAGCGCGCCGAGCGGCTCGTCGAGCAGCAGGATGCGGGGCCGGTTGATGAGCGCGCGTGCAATCGCCACGCGCTGCTGCTGCCCGCCCGACATCGAGGTCACCTTGCGGCTCTCGAAGCCGCGCAGGTTGACGAGATCGATCATCTCGGCGACCTCGGCCTTGATGCTGCTCTCGGGCACCTTTTTGAGGCGCAGACCGAACGCGATGTTGTCGTAGACATTCAGGTGCGGGAACAGCGCGTAGCGCTGGAACACCGTGTTGACCTCGCGCTTGTAGGGCGGCAGATCGGTGATATCTCTGCCGTCAAAAAACACCCTGCCGCTATCGGGCGTCAAAAAGCCGCCGATAATGCGCAGAGTTGTGGTTTTACCACAACCGGACGGTCCAAGCAACGTGACGAACTCCTCGTCGTGGATGTCCAGGCTGAGGTTGTCGAGGATGGTCTCGCCGTCAAACGCTTTCGAGCATCCGTCGAGACGCACCAGTACTTTTTCTTCCATACTTTCTACCCCTTTGCGGTTTAATGGACCGTTACCGGTCGTTCTCGCCTCTTTCAACACATCGCTGTGACGAGCGATGCCGAGCGCTGGGTACCCCGCAAAAAGGTTTGTTACACCGGGCTTCCCCGGCTACAGTACCAGCCCCGGACATCGGGTTTCTTGTCATTTTTTCGACAATGATATTAATATATAGGCGATCGCCTTTTTTGTCAATAACCCGTTGAAACCAGAATATTTCAAGAAAAGCCATGATCTTTCCGGAATACGATCCGGTTTTCTCCGTATTACTCTATTATTCTCGAATTTTCGCTGATTTATTCGCTTTTTGTGGTATTTTTCACAAAGATTTCCGCGCAAAAAAACATCCGCGCGAGGCGGATGTTTTTGATATGCGGACTATTCGACCGGAATAGCTTCGACGAACTCGGGCACAGCGTTCTCGCCGAGCGGCACATAAATAATCACGTGGACATAGCTCGACGTCACGTCGGGGATCACTTCCGTCGCCTTGCAGTAAAAGCGGTAGTTGGTTCCGCTGACGACCTGGGTCGCGACCTTTTCGGGCTCGTACTGGACGCCGGTCATGCCCTCCATCGCCTTGTTGAAAATCGCCCTGTCGTCGTCGGTCACTTCCCGGTCCTCGGTGTAGCCGCCGGCCGCCCTGTTGCCGCAGCCGCCGAGAGCAAGCAGCGAGACCGAGATGATCATCACCGCCAATAAAATACGAAATGTTTTTTTCATAATAACTCCTTTTCAGATAATTGAGTGGTTCGCTTATATAGTGTTTTCAAATGCGCGTTTTGTTTCAAATTATTTGTGCCCGTCGCTCTCGCGGCTCTTCATCACGAGCCACGCGTTGATAAACCCGTCCAGATCGCCGTCCATCACCGCGTTGATGTTGCCCTGCTCGTAGCCTGTCCGGTGGTCCTTCGCCAAGGTGTACGGCATAAAGACGTAGCTTCGGATCTGGGAGCCCCAGGCGATCTCCATCTGGTTGCCCTTGATGTCCTCGATGCGGTCGAGGTGTTCCTGCTCCTTGATTTTAATCAGCTTTGAGCGCAGCATCTTCATCGCGACCTCGCGGTTCTGGTGCTGGCTCCGCTCGTTCTGGCACGCGACGATGATGCCGGTCGGCACATGCGTGATGCGGATCGCCGATTCGGTTTTGTTGACGTGCTGGCCGCCCGCGCCGCCCGAGCGATAGGTGTCGACCTTCAGGTCCTCGTCGCGGATCTCGATGTGGACCGAATCGTCGATCTCGGGCATGACCTCCAGCGACGCAAACGAGGTGTGGCGCCGCCCAGAGGAATCGAACGGCGAGATGCGCACCAAGCGGTGGACGCCGTTC
>JAVBVJ010000165.1:0-11925 GCA_031554355.1 Oscillospiraceae bacterium | reverse complement strand
GGATCTTGAAGTCGTTCTCGCCGATGCCGCCGGTGAAGATGACGGCGTCGACGCCGTTCATCGCCGCGGCGTAGGCGCCGATGATCTTCTTGATCTGGTAGACGAGTACTTCCAGCGTCATCTTGGCGCGGTCGTTGCCCTGCTCGGAGGCGGAGCGGACGTCGCGGTTGTCGCTCGACACGCCGCTCAGCCCGATGAAGCCCGATTTTTTGTTGAGCAGATCGCTGGCCTGATCGGGGGTCAGCCCGTCTTTTTTCATGATGTAGTTGACGATGGAGGGGTCGATGCTGCCGCTGCGGGTGCCCATGATGAAGCCGTCTGTCGGCGTGAAGCCCATCGAGGTGTCGATGCTCTTGCCGTCCTTCACCGCAGTGATCGAGCTGCCGTTGCCGAGATGGCAGGTGATGATTTTCGAGCCCGCGACCGGCGCGCCGGTGATCGCGAAATAGCGCTCGGTGACGTATTTGTGCGAGGTGCCGTGGAAACCATAACGGCGGATCGAGTATTTCTCGTAGTAATCGTACGGAATGCCGAACATAAACGCTTTGCGCGGCATCGAGCGGTGGAACGAGGTGTCGAACACCACCGACATCGGGAGATCCTGACCGAACACCTCGCGGCAGGCCCTGATGGCCGTGAGCTGCGGCGGAACGTGCAGCGGCGCCAATTCGCTGATGGATTCGACGGCGGCAAGCACCTCGTCGTTGACCAGCACGGCGTCGGGGAACAGTTCGCTGCCGTTGACAACGCGGTGGCCGACCGCGGTGATCTCGGACATCGAGCCGATGACCTTGCCCGCGCCCTCGGTCAGCGCCTTAACGACGGCGACGAACGCCTCCTTGTGGGTCGGCATATCGAGGTCGGTGACGAACTCCTCGCCATTTGCGATCTCGTGTTTCAGGTTGCCGCCCTGCATGCCGATCCGCTCGCAGAGACCTTTGGCCAGCATCTGCTCGGTCTCCATGTCGATCAGCTGATACTTTAAGCTGGAACTGCCCGCGTTGATTACAAGAATCTTCATAGCGTTTCCTTTTCTATTTACATCATCAATTTGTGACTGTATTATTATAACAGGACAAAAAGACCGAATCAAGTTCAAAAAAGACAGGATTCGATGAAAACAGCAGCGATTATAGCAGAATACAACCCGATGCACAGCGGGCACGTCTACCACATCGAGCAGACGCGGGCCGCCGGCGCCACGCACATTGTTGCGGTGCTGTCCGGCGACATCGTGCAGCGCGCGGAGCCCGCCATCTTCTCGAAATTCGAGCGGGCGCGCATCGCCGCGGACTGCGGCGCCGATCTGGTGCTGGAACTGCCGGCGGTCTTTGCCGCGGCCGGCGCCGAGCGCTTCGCGTGGGGCGCGCTGTCGCTGATCGGGGCGCTGCGCTGCGTCGACCTGCTGTCCTTCGGCTGCGAGTGCGGCGACCTCGCCCTGTTGCAGCGCGCGGCGGCTGCGGTCGTCGATCCCGCGGTCGAGGCCGGGACCAAGCGGTTGTACGAGGCCGGCGACAGCTACCCGAAAGCCCGGATGCGCGCGTTGGCGGAACGGGACGCGGCGCTCGGCGATCTTTTAAGGACCCCGAACAACACATTGGCAATCGATTACCTGAAGGCGATCGCGGCACTGCGGCTGGCGGTCGAACCGCTTGCGGTTCGCCGCGTCGGCGCTTCCCATGACAGCGCCGACGCGTTTGGCGCGAGCGCCAGCGCCAGCCTGATCCGGCAGCGGATTTTGGCGGGGCAGCCGTTTGCGGCGTATGTGCCGGAACCGGTCGCGGACACGGTCGCGCGGCTGGACGCGGCGGGGCGCATCAGCGGCGGATTTTCGGCCGTCGAGCGCGGGGTACTGATGCGGCTGCGCGGGATGTCGCAGGACGAGTTCTGCGCGCTGCCCGACTGCGCCGACGGGCTGGGCAACCGGCTCTACCGCGCCGCGCGCCGCGCGGCGACGCTCGAGGCGCTGTATGAAGGGGCCAAGACGCGCCGGTACACGATGTCGCGCGTGCGGCGTGCCGTGTGCTGCGCGCTGCTCGGGATCGGGACCGCGGACTACGCCTGCGCTGTGCCCTACGCGCGCGTGCTGGCCATCGGGCCGCGCGGCCCCGAGGTGCTGAGAGCGATGAAGCAGCGCGCCGCGATCCCGGTATCGGACAGCCTGAAGAAGCTGATGGCGAACGACGATATCTCCGCGCGGTTCGGTCTTATCGAGCAGCGCGCGACCGATCTCTTTAACCTGACGACGCAGGCCGTCGTGCCGGCGGGCGAGGATTTTACCCGAAAACTGGTGGTGAACGCAAAGTGAGAGTGACAACGAACAGCCCGGCGGAGACAGAGGCGCTCGGCGCCCGCCTCGCCGAACAACTGAACGCCGGAGACATGGTCGCGCTTTATGGCGAACTGGGCGCCGGAAAAACGGTATTCACGCGCGGATTGCTGCGCGCTTTGGGGTACGGGGCGTATGTGACGAGCCCGACGTTCACCCTCGTCAACGAGTATCGCGGCGGGCGGCTGGACGCGGCGCATTTCGACCTGTACCGCATCGACAGCGATCAGGCGCTGTACGACACGGGATTCTACGACTACGATGACGGCCGCTGGCTGCTCATCACCGAGTGGAGCGAGAAGGTGCCGGACGCCGTGCGCGCCGACGCCGTGACTGTGACCATCGCGGGCAGCGGATCAGAGCCGCGCATCATCGAGATCGGAGAGCGGGAAGCATGATTGTATTCGGGGTCGACAGTTCCACACAGGCCGGCAGCGCCGCGCTGATGCGCGACGGCGTTTTGGTCGCCGAGAGTTACGCCGATGTCGGGCTGACCCACTCCGAGCGGCTGCTGGTGCTGTGCGACGAGGTCTTTCAGCGCGCCGGTATACAACCGTCTGAAGTCGATGTCTTTGCGGTGACCTGCGGGCCGGGTTCGTTCACGGGGCTGCGCATCGGCATCGGGACGGTGCAGGGGTTCGCATTCGCGACGGGGGCGCGCTGCGTCGGCCTGTCGACAATGGCGGCGCTCGCCCACAACGTCGCGGACGGATGCGGCACCGTGGTCGCGGTGCTGGACGCGCGTCGGGGCCGCGTGTACCACGCGGCATTCGCGGTCGCGAACGGCGCCGTGGAACTGCGCAGCGCCGATGCGGTCGTTGAGATCGCCGCGCTGAGTTCGATGTACGAAAACGAGCGCATTTTGCTGGTTGGAGACGGCGCACAGATGTGCTATAATGTGCTCAAAGAAACGGTCGATTGCCGCGTCGCGCCGCCGCACCTGTTGCTGCCGCGCGCAGCGGCGGTGTGTGACGCCGCGCTGGAAGCCGTGCGGGCGGGCGACACCGTCGACGCGGCATCGCTGATCCCGAATTACATCCAGTTGCCCCAGGCGACGCGCGAGTTGTTGGAAAAGGAGAATGGAACATGATCGCAATTGCAAGTGACCACGCCGGATATCAGCTTCGGCAGGAATTGATGAACCATCTGGTGATCCGACAGATCGAATACCGCGATTTCGGCTGCGAGACGACCGCCTCGGTCGATTACCCCGACTACGCGAAAAAGGCGTGCGACGCGGTACTTTCCGGCGAAGCCGACGCCGCGGTCCTGATCTGCGGCACCGGCGTCGGCATCTCAATCTCGGCCAACAAGATTCACGGGATCCGCGCCGCGCAGTGCAGCGACACCTTTACCGCGCGGTTTTCCCGGCTGCACAACGACGCAAACGCGCTGTGTCTCGGCGCGCGGGTTGTCGGCACCGGCCTTGCGTGCGACATTGTCGATGCGTTCCTTGCGGCGTCGTTCGAGGGCGGGCGGCACCAGCGGCGCGTCGATAAAATCATGGCGTTGGAAAAAGAATAAATCAGACAGAGAGAAACAACCATGCGGATTTTCAAGAGCGCGGTGATCGGCCTGATCGGGTTCTGCGCCGCTGCGGCGCTGGCCTATCTGATCTATCTGTTTTTAAGAACCGGCTATCTCGGCGGCACGGTGGTGATTCTGCTGGTCGTGCTGTGCGGGCTGGGGATTGTGGCGGACATCGTGATCTGTATTATCGCGATCCTCGGCGTACTGACGCCGCCCCCGGTCGAGGAGCCGGAACCGCTGCCCCCCATCGACATCAAATAAAAAAAGGCTGAGCGCGATGCTCAGCCTTTTTAAGTGCGGTTATCAGGCGCTTCTGCGGCGGGTGACGGCGCGCTGGATCAGCTTGATTAGCTCAACGGCCGGGATCATCAACGCGGCGAGCGCCAGCGAGATCAGGAACTCGTTTGCCGACACGAACTCGAGCGAAAACGCCTCGCGCAGGAACGGGATGTAGAGCAGCGCGGAGGTCAGCGCGAGACTCAAAACCCCGGCGCCCCAGAGCAGCTTGTTCTGGCTGCCCAGCTTGAAGATGCTGCCGCGCTGGCTGCGCATGTTGAAGCTGTGGAAGATCTCGGCCATCGACAGCGTCACAAAAGCCATGGTCATGCCGTCGGGGCTGTTCGCGATCTCCCAGACGCCGCTCTCGATAAAGTGGCCGATAAAGTAGGATGCAACGGTCAGAATCGTGACCAGTGCGCCCTGAATCGCGATGTCGACGCCCATGCCGCCCGCGAAGATGCCGTCGGACGAGGGGCGCGGCTTGCGCTGCATGATGCTGGGTTCGGCGCGCTCGAATCCAAGCGCGATGGCGGGCAGACAGTCGGTGACGAGGTTGATCCACAGCAGGTGGATCGGCTCCAGAATGACGAAGCCCAGCAGCGTCGCGAAAAAGATGGCCAGCACCTCGCTCATGTTGGACGAGAGCAGAAACTGGATCGCCTTGCGGATATTGTCGTAGATACGGCGGCCTTCCTCGACCGCGCCGACGATCGTCGCGAAGTTGTCGTCGGCCAGCACCATGTCCGCGACGTTCTTGGTCACGTCGGTTCCGGTGATGCCCATGCCGATGCCGATGTCCGCGCTCTTGATGGAGGGCGCGTCGTTGACGCCGTCGCCGGTCATGGCGGTTACATATCCGAGGTCGCGCCAGGTGTTGACGATGCGGACCTTGTGCTCGGGCTGAACGCGCGCGTACACGCCGTAGTTCTGGATGGACTTGTGGAAGTCCTCCTCGGAGATGCCGTCCAGCGTCGCGCCGGTGATGGCCTGCGTCGCGTTACTGATGATGCCGAGCTGGGTCGCGATCGCGACGGCGGTGTCGATGTGGTCTCCCGTGATCATCACGGGTTTGATGCCGGCCTCGCGGCACTCGACGATGGCGGCAGAGACTTCGGGACGCACCGGGTCAATCATGCCGACGAGCCCGAGAAAGGTCAGATTCTTCTCGAGATCCTGCGGCTCCTGACCGGCGGGCAGCCGGGGATACGAGGTCGTCGCGCCGGCCAGAACGCGCAGCGCGCGGTCGGCCATCTGCTTGTTCTGCGCCAGAATATTTTGCCGCAGATCGTCGCTGATCTCGACAACGCCGTCCTTCGTCAGCACCCTGGTGCACACCTTCAGCACCTCGTCGGGCGCGCCCTTGGTGTATTGGATCACGACGCCGTCCGCCTGATGCAATGTGCTCATCATCTTGCGCATACTGTCGAAGGGCGCCTCGCCGACGCGCGGCGTTCTGGCCTCCAGCGCCGGTTTCGGCAATTGCTCCGTGAAGGCGAAGTTGACGAGCGCGTTCTCGGTCGGCTCGCCCTCGGCGACATTGTCGGCGTTCAGGGTCGAATCGCTGCACAGCGCCAGCGCGGTCGCGAGCAGCGGCACATCGGCGCCGTACTGTTCGACGACGGTCATCTTGTTCTGGGTCAAGGTGCCGGTCTTGTCGCTGCAGATGACCTGCGCGCAGCCCAGCGTCTCGACCGCGGTCATGCGGCGGATGATGGAGTTGCGCTTGCTCATGTTCGTGACGCCGATCGACAATACGATTGTTACGACGGTGACCAGCCCCTCAGGGATAGCGGCGACGGCCAGCGACACGGCGATCATGAAGGTGTTCAGCACGACCGGGCCGGTGACGGCGTCGGCGCGCAGCAGGCTGAACCCGAAGATAAATACGCAGATACCGAGCACCAGCCACGTCAGAATCTTGCTCAGCTGCCCCAGCTTTTTCTGCAGCGGGGTCTGGCCCTCCGACGTCTGGGTCAGCGCCGTGGCGATCTTGCCCATCTCGGTGTGCATGCCGGTTCCGGTCAGGACGGCCTTGCCGCGCCCGTAGACGACGGTGCTGCCCATGTAGCACATGTTTTTGCGGTCACCCAGCGGCACGGCGGCGTTGTTCTGCATCATCAGCAGGTCGAGACTCTTGTTGACCGGGACGCTCTCGCCGGTCAGCGCGGCCTCCTCGATCTTCAGCGAGGCGTTCTCGATGATGCGGCCGTCGGCGGGCACGGCGTCCCCGGCCTCGAGCAGGATGACGTCGCCGGGCACGAGCTGGGCGCTTGGTACCGGCTGCACCCTGCCGTCGCGCAGCACGCGGGTCGTCGCCGCCGACATCTTTTGCAGCGCCTCGATCGCCTTCTCGGCCTTGCTCTCCTGAATGACGCCGAGCAGCGCGTTGACGAGCACGACGATCAGAATGATAAAGACGTCGGCCAGCCCCTCGCCCGAGTAGATCGAGGTGACGCCCGAGATGACGGCCGCCACCAGCAGAATGATGATCATCGGATCGGCCATCTGCTGGAAAAAACGCACAATCATGGGGGTCTTTTTGGCCTCGTCGAGCTTGTTGAGGCCGTATTCGTGTTGGCGCTGTTCCGCATCAGCGGAGGAGAGTCCGCCGGACGAGGAGTTCAAGGACCCCAGAACGTCGTCGACGGATTGATCGTAGAAATTCATTGCGATTCCTCCAAAAATACTATTAGAAAAACCCATATATAGTAAGCCGAACTTACTATATATGGGTCTGGTTATTTAATTCAAGCCAGGCCTTTCGGCAGAGATGTTGACTTGAAACGCGGATATCCCGCGCCAACTACTCCCCCATAGAGTGTATTTCTTTGATGATTGTAGCACACGGCCCCCACACTGTCAACGAATTGAAACTTTCATTTTCATTACAGTTTCGGTATAATATAGTCAATTAGATTGAAAAAAGTATTCACTATTTTCAATCGGCAAGCAAAGCTTGCCGGCATGTCTATGGCGTGCAATGGACTATGCACTCGATTTACAGCAACTTCAAAAATGATTTACACAATCAATTTTGAGCATTGTTGCGTGTGCAAGCGTTTTATAGGTCATTTCCATGTGTAATTCTTTATTCAAAACGCTGTAAGCCGCCAAGTTGGCGGCACTGTGGGACTATTGCCCCACATTTCAAAACAGGAAATGAACTGTTTTGAAGCTCAATGAGTATAGTACCAGAAAAAAACATCGAATAACAATTAGAGGTGTGGAAAAAAATGATACTGTCAACAACCGGGTCCCTGGAGGGATACACCGTCCGTGAGTATTACAGCATCGTGTTCGGCGAGGTGGTGCTGGGCGTCAACTTCATCAAGGACTTTGCGGCGGGTCTCAGCGACCTGTTCGGCGGCCGCTCCGAGACCTACGAGGACGAGATCATCAAGGGCCGCGGGGCCGCGCTCGACGAGATGGCCCGCCGTGCGGGCGGTATGGGCGCGAACGCGGTGCTGTCCATTAAAGTCGACTATGAGGTACTGGGTTCCTCCAACGGCATGATCATGATCACGGCGGCAGGCACGGCGGTTCGCGTCGAGAAAAACTAAAGCACCGGCGAATCCGTCTGCCCCAACAGCGCCGCCGCCCGCTTCCGGATCGCGGGATCCGCGGCGGTATCGGCGACTTCGGACAGATGCTCCGCCGACAGAATCAGGCCGGACAGCGCCGCCTGCTGAACCGCACCGGAACGGATCGCGGGATCGCGCAGCAGGTTTACGAGAATTAGCGGATCGCTGATGCGGCGCGCGGCGCGCGCGGCCTCCGCCTCCCCGACATGGCTGCGGGCAAGCGATTCCAGTGCGCCGTCCCCCATCGCGGCGGTCAGGCGGTACTCGTCGTCGGTCAGACCGGAAACAATCATCACAAGGCACCTCACAGCATATTAGAAGTATTATCTCCAATAATCTGGGCACCTATTCCGAAAAGGGGGATTCTTTTGGAATATCTACGGGAACTGAACTTTGTGTCGATTGCGGTGCGCATGCTGCTGTCCGCCGTCATCGGCGGCATCATCGGCATGGAGCGCGAGCGAAAGAACCGGCCCGCCGGTTTTCGCACCTACATGCTGGTCTGCACCGGCGCGGCGCTCGTCATGATGACGAATCAATACGTCGCCACGGTGTTCAACGCAGGCGACATCGCGCGCATGGGCGCGCAGGTCGTCAGCGGCATCGGCTTTTTGGGCGCCGGAACCATCATGGTGACCGGCAAGAACAAGATTAAGGGCATCACGACCGCCGCGGGGCTGTGGACCGCCGCCTGCCTCGGTCTTGCGATCGGCATCGGGTTCTACGAGGGCGCGATTGTCGGCGGGGTGTTTATCATCGTGATCATCACCGTGATGCAGCGGCTGGAGGCGCCGATGCGCCGCCGCACCCGCTATGTCGAGATCTACATCGAGTTCGAGGAGGCCAAGGCGTTCAGCAAGTTCATTGAGTTTGCGCGCCAGCACGAGATGGAGATCTACGACATCCAGATTCAGCGCAGCAGCGAGGCCGGCGCCGAGACGATGGCCGTCATTCTGATGGCGCGCAGCAAAGAGAAGCTGACCAACAGCGAGATCGTGCATCTATTGGGCGGCGCGCAGGGCGTGAAGTTTATTGAGGAGCTGCAGTAAAAACGCAGCTCGTCGGCAATCTACGCTGAACTCGGGAATTTTGCTTCAAGCAGTGAACTAAAGTTTTCGCGGAGCGACAACCGGCTCTGGTGCTGCGTTCTGCAACTAATAGGATTATTTCGCGGTGCTTTGCAATGACGGCCTTTTTGGTCGTTCTGCTATTTAACGCCCTTAATTTCAAAATGCCGCGCGAAAGCGCGGCATTTCCATTCACTAATAACGAATCACCAGCAACTAGTCGCTATCTGCGCTAGTAACTGTCACCGCTCTCCCCGCCTGAAGGGCGGTTCGACCGCCCCCTCCAGCAGCGGCCCGTACGCCGCTACTTTGCGGAACGTGTTGCCCTGCATCTCCCTTGCGCGGTAGTCGCGCAGCGCGTCGAGGTCGAAATCGACGCAGAACAGTCCGGTCGTCGTCGCGTCCGCGAGCAGCAGCGTGTTGTCGACCGCAAGCTCGGCGTCGTCCCAAATAATGGGGCTGTAGGCGCAGGAATTGCCCGCATTGAACCCGGGCGGGTTCGCCATCGCGACGCCGACCATGTTCTCGTAAGCGCGGGTCGACAGCGCCTGCAACCGCGGAAACATCGTGCAACAGTCGTTCGGCACCACAATGATCTCGGCGCCCTTCAGCATTAACACCCGCGCGCTCTCGGGGTACTCGCGGTCGTAGCAGATCATGACGCCGAGCTGCACGCCGTCGAAATCGCAGACCCGGAATTCCTGTCCCGGTTCCAGCACGCGCTCGGCGTCGAAATCGCAGGTGTGCACCTTGCTGTACCGCATCAGAATCGCGCCGTCCTTGCCGAGGACGAACGCGGTGTTCTGCGGCCGTCGGTTCCCCTTCGTGAACGCCGTGATAACGGCGCCGACGCCCAGTTCCCGCGCCGTGTCACGAAAGGCGGTGAGGGCGGCGCTGTGCTCGGTCAACGCGCTGTCCGCCCACGCGCGGAACGCGGGGTCGCGCTCGATGTCGGCGAGCGGCAGATCCGTTTTCGCGATCGGCGGAAAGCTGTAGGATGTCAGAAAACACTCGGGGTACAGCACCAGATCGGCGCCCTGCCGCGCCGCTTCGCGCAGGTAATCCAGCCCGATGCGGGTGTTCTCCGCCACATCGGGTTCGGTGATTTTGTGCTGGACCATCGCCAACCGGAAGTTCATGCGCTATGCCCAGCGCCAGCCGTCGGTTCCGGCGGCGACCTCGAACTGATACTTGACGATGCCGAGATCGGTCTCGGAGAAGACGCCGCCCGTCGTTTTGGCGGTTACGGTGTCGCCGTTCAGCGTGATGTGGAACCGCTGCTGATTCATCGCGGTCGGCGCCAGTTGGGCGGCTTGCATTCCGCGCAGGAACCAGTCGGGCACGGGCGGCTGCGCCGTGTACAGCGTCTCGAGTGGCTTGCTCTTATGCGGGCCGCCGTCCTTCTCGGCGTAGCCCAGCACGACGACGAGCCGGAACTTTTCGCCGGGCGCGATCTGCGCCGGACATTTGCGGCGGCGGTAGGTACCGCCGACCCAGCAGGAACGCAGTCCCAGCTGTTGGGCCCGCAGCGTGACTTTCTGTCCGTAGTAGCCGCAGCGCTCCAGAAATCCGGGCCCGTCCCTGCCGACGAGCACGAGGTAGTTGACCGCGTTTTGGAACGCGCGGGACAGCAGACCCGTAAAGGCGGTCGGCTCGTTCAGCACCAGCTGCATGTGCAGACCGCTCTCTTTGTTGCAGTCGTCGATCAACTGCTGCAGTTCGGTCAGGGTCGCCCTCTCGATGGGCTGCGTCGTGAAAGCGCGCACCGAGTGGCGCTGTTCCATCGCTTCTTGTAGTGTCATGATAGTATCCTCCTGTCGTTGCTACCTGAATTGTACGCCAGAACCGACCGGATTACAAGCAGCCGCACCGCGGTTCCCGAGGGAACCGCGGTGCGGTGTGAGGAGGATGAAATCAATCTAAGACGGAGCCGTCGGTGCCCAGCGTCACAACCTGCCACGGGATCATCTTGCCGCTATTTTGCAGTGCGGTCTTGACGGCGTGTTCGATGCCGCCGCAGCACGGTACCTCCATGCGCACGACCGTCACCGATTTGATGTTGTTATTCTGCAGAATCGCGGTCAGTTTCTCGCTGTAATCACCGTCGTCGAGTTTCGGGCAGCCGATCACCGTGATTTTGCCGCGCATATAGGTGCTGTGGAACGCGCCGTGGGCGTAGGCGGCGCAGTCGGCGGCGATCAGCAGATTTGCGCCGTCAAAATACGGGGCGTTGACGGGCACCAGCTTGATCTGAACCGGCCACTGGTTGAGCTGGGACGTGTTGTCGGCCGGCGCGGCGGCAGGTGCGGGCGCGGCGGTCGCGCGGACAATCGTCTTGGCGTTGGAGCCGGGACAGCCGCAGGCGAGCGGCGGGGCGGGCGCAGTGTTGTTTTCCATGTTTTTTTGAACCTCCGCTTCGTTGTAGGCGAGCGCCTCGCGCTCCTCGAACGTGATGGCGCCGGTCGGGCAGACAGGCAGACAGTTGCCGAGCCCGTCGCAGTAGTCGTCGCGCAGCAGCTGCGCCTTGCCGTCGACCATGCCGATCGCGCCCTCATGGCACGCGCTGACGCACAATCCGCAGCCGTTGCAGGCCTCGCGGTCGATCGTAATAATTTTCCGTAACATAATAGCAGCCTCCCTGTGTTTCTGAACTCAGAATAACACAGGGAGGCTGCTATTTGCGTGGTAATTCGCACGGAAATGTGCGTTGTGGAAAACTTTTGATGTCCGGATAGTCGTTAGTCGTTAGTCGTTAGTCGTTCGTGTCGCGCTGCGAGAACGGTTCACCTTTCACTGAATACTACGCGCAACCATTCGTTCGCAGCCAAATAGTGATTAGTTTCTAGTGACTAGTGACCAGAATCGCTTCGCGACAACCGGTTCTGGCCCTGTGTTCTGCGACTGTCCGGCCTGCGAACAGAACGCATGCCCTGCCCCTCATTCGCTTCGATCAAGAAACAGTAGATATGCCCTTCTTTCCAATGTGTCGCGCTTACGCGCGCGACACTTCCATTCACTAGTTGTGAATTGTCAAGTCAAGTGCAACAGTAGGGGAAAAAGAGCTCAGAAGGGGAACGAAAGCCAAAGCGTTTTCTGGGGCGATTGTTGATAAGGGTAACAGCGCGATCGATTTGGTCTT
>JAVBVJ010000046.1:0-4429 GCA_031554355.1 Oscillospiraceae bacterium | reverse complement strand
CAACGGTGTTGCGTGCCGTCGCTCCACTTCCGGACGCAACCCGCACCAGCTCTCAACGGAATATATGCTCACACCATACTTCCGGCTCAACGATCCAAGTGATGCGCCTTCTTCGTGCTCTGTTCGAATCTGTGCTTTTAGAGTTTCTGGATAATGTTTTATTCCTTTTTTGCTTGACATAAAAAAACCTCCGTTTGTAGTTTTTATCCTACGCCCGGTGGCTTTTTTATTCAATGTCCATTTTTTCTGGTTCTGTGCAGGTACCGTGTCTTTTTTTGTGTCCGTTCAGGGCTGCGGCGTCTCGGCGATGAACCGCGCGATGCGCTCGTAACAGATCTCGAGATCGTCGGTGTCGGCCACGGTCTTCTCCATCGGGCACAGGTCGTCGCCGCGCCGGTTGGCGATAAAGGGCGTGCGCTCGGCGCAGCTCGCTTGGATGCCGTGCGCCGCCAGCAATGCGGCGGCCGAGTCGCTCATCAGGAACCCGAACACCTCCGACGCGCCGGCGCGGCAGATCAGTGCTGCGGCGGCTTTTCCGACGATGCGGTCGGCGACAGCGGCGCCTTTCAGCTTTTCGCCGTGTTCATTGACCAGCCGGAAGAGCGGCCGCACCGTCTCGCCGCAGTCGGTGTAGACGTCGCCGTCCGGCGTCACGGCGGCGACACTGCAGTCCTCCCGCTCAATTCGGGCTTTTGCGCGTTCGATCATTCCGGATCCCTCTTAATATGGAGTGCCCGCACGGAATTCAGAACCGCGATCAATGCGGTGCCGACATCGGCGATGATCGCGAACCACATCGACGATATTCCGAACAAGCCAAGTACCATCATAACACCTTTTACGGTCAATGCAAACACGATATTTTGCACCACAATCGCAACGGTCTTGCGCGAGGCTCGAATGGCGAGCGGCAGTTTCGACGGCTCGTCGGTCATGATGACGGCGTCGCTGGCCTCGATGGCGGCGTCGCTGCCGAGTCCGCCCATCGATATGCCGAGATCGGCGCTCGCGATGACGGGCGCGTCGTTGATGCCGTCGCCGACAAACACCGTCGTTCCGTCCGTCTCCTGCTTGAGCTGCTCGATCCACCGCACCTTGTCGGCGGGCAGCAGCCCGGCGTGTACCTCGTCGACATTGACGGTTCGCGCCACCTTCCCGGCGGTCTCCGCGACGTCGCCGGTCAGCAGCACCGTCCGCACCTTCATCCTGTGCAGCGCGCGGATCGCGGCAGGCGCGTCCTCCTTCAGTTTGTCGCCCAGCGCGATCGACCCCGCGCAGTGGCCGTCCACCGCGACATAGACCATCGTGTCCCCGTCGCCGCCGGGAAGATCCCGAATCCCGAGATCGCCCATCAGCGCGGCGCTTCCCGCCGCGACCGTCCGCCCCTCGACGAGCGCTTGAATGCCGCGGCCCTTGATCTCGCTCAAGTCCGACACGCTGTCCGCCGCGATCGGCTTGCCGTACGCCGCCACAATCGACCGCGCGATCGGATGCGTCGACTGCGACTCGGCCAACGCGCACAAACGCACCACTTCCTCGCTCGTGAACGGCGCCGCGGCGTCCACGTTCAGCACCGCGAAATCGCCCTTGGTCAGTGTGCCGGTCTTGTCGAACGCCACGGTTTTCGTCTTGGCGAGCGCCTCGATCCCGGTCGATCCGCGCACCAGCACGCCGATCCGCGACGTACCGCCCAGCCCCGCGAAAAAGGCCAGCGGCACCGAGATGACGAGCGCGCAGGGACAGGAGATGACGAGGAACGTCAGCGCGGTGTAGATCCAGTCGTAGAATGTGCCGAACCCGAGCAGCGGCGGCACCACGGCGACCAAGGCCGCGGCCGCAACCACCGCGGGGGTGTAGACGCGGGCAAACCGCGTGATGAATTTCTCGCGCGGCGACTTCTGTTTCGCCGCCTCCTGCGTCATCTTGATGATCTTGCTGACCGCCGAATCGGCGTAGACCGCGGTCACGGTCAGCGTCAGCACGCCCTCGCCGTTGATGCCGCCGGCCAATAATGCGTCGCCGACCTTCGCCGACACGGGGTGGCTCTCGCCGGTCAGCGCGCTGTTGTCGACCGCGCTCTCACCCGACTGCACCGTGCTGTCGAGCGGAATGCGCTCGAACGGCCGCACCACAATCGTCTCGCCGACCGCGACGTCGCCGGGATCGACCGTGACGACCGCGCCGTCCCGCAGCACATGCACCTCGTCGGGTTTCATCGCCAGCAGCGCCGAGATGCTGCGGCGGCTCTTGCCGACCGCGACGCTTTGCAGCAGCTCGCCGAGCTCGAACAGCAGCATGACGGCCGCGCCCTCCGCGAAATCGCCCAGCGCCATCGCGCCGATCGAGGCGATCGTCATCAGTAAAGTTTCATCGAACGGATGTCTTCTGATAATGTTGCGGACGGCCGATATAATAACAAAGATCCCCGCGGTCAGGTACGCCGCGATGTAGCCGATGTCCTGCCAGATGCCCTCGGGCAGCGCCAGCATCGACACCGCAAACAGCGCCGCCGCGCACGCCAGCCGAATGATCGTGCCCCGGAATCCCGCGGCGCTTTCTTCATGATCCGCGTGCGCATCTTCCTGTTCGTGATCCTGACAATCCGCGCCGCATTCCCCGCAGGCGCAGCTGCGTTCCGGAATCCGGAACCCGCTCTTGCCGGCATCCGCCGGTTGAACCGCGTCGCCGGCGTCCCCGCACTCCCCGCAGGCACAGCTGCGCTCCGGAATCCGGATTTTGCGCTTCCCGGCGGCTTTGGCATCCGCGCCGTGGTCGTGGCCGTGGTCGTGGCCGTGATCATGTTCGTGGTCGTGGTTATGTTCGTGGCAGTGGTCGTGTTCGTGCGCGTGCTCGCAGCTGTGCGCGTCCGGTTTTTCGGCGTGTGCGCAGCAGCCGCATGCCGGTGGTTCGGGGCCGCTGTCCTCGTCGCCGTCCTCCTTGTGGCAGGCGACGCTTCCCTCCGAGGGCTGCATTCTCTCTGTTTTCTCCCCGCAGGTGTTGTGCTGCGCCGCGTGGGTGTGCCCGCAGCTGCACACCGCGCCCGCGTGTTCCGCGTGGTGGTGGTGTTCCGTGTGTTTCATGCTTTCTCTCATTTCTATTTTAATTTCGCAAAACTTTCAACCGCGCTCTTGAGGCCCTCGAGCATCTCCTGCTTGTCGCCGGTCTGAATTCCCTCGACGATGTGGTGGTCGATGTGCTCGAACAGTATCTCGCGCGCTACCGCCGTCACCGCCGAGCTGACTGCCGACAGCTGTGTCAGAATATCCTCGCAGTTGCGCCCGTTCTCGACCATCGCCGCAACGCCGCGCACCTGCCCCTCCAGCCGCTTCAGGCGCGCCAGTACCCGCTCGCCGGTCGGCCGTTCCAGACTCTTATCGCTCATGTTGTCACCTCTATACCATATACCCCTATAGGGTATATTTATCGTATCATAGAAATAAATAATTGTCAAATTCTAATATATTAATATATAATAATAAAAGATTTGATAAAACAGATAGGATTATGATATAATATCTTTTACTTGTAGACAAATAGAGTGAGGTTTGTTGATGAACGACGCTAGCGGCAACAATCCATATCCTGTCGACGCGTACGGCCGACCGATCTATCCCCCCGCGCCGCCGCCGGTACCGGATTACTATAATAACCCGACATACGCGGCACCCCAGGGATACCCGGCTTATCCGGCGGCTCCGCCCTACATGGCGGATCCCGCTGGCGATCTGACCGTACCGCGTTTTCAGGATTCTTTTGGCGCGCCTGTCAATACGGGCTATGAGCCCCTGCCCTACATCGACTCGAATACATATTACCCGCCGGCCTATGCGCCGCCGCAGGAGTATGCCTACGAACCCGGCCCGCAGATGCCCTATTATTCCGCGCCGCCGGTCGAGAGCTACCACGCGGACCCCGCGGCCTATCCCGCGTACTACGCGCCGCAGCCGGAATACACTATTCCCCGCATGGAGGGGTACCCGTCGCAGACCGCCGCGCCGGTGATGCCGCCCTACCCTGCGGACGCGTACGGCTACGTCTATGCCGCGCCGCGTTTCCCGCAGCCGATGCCGGAACAGGCCCCGCAGCAGCCGGCCCCGCCGATGGGTTATCCGCAACAGCCGATGCCCTTCCCGCAGCAAATGCCGCAGCAGATGCCCTATCCGCAGCAGCCGGGCCCCTACGCGCCCGAGCAGGCGCCGCCGATGGGTTATCCGCAGCAGCCCCAGCCGATGGGCTATCCGCAGCAGCCGGTACCGCAACCAATACCTCAGCCGGTACCGCAACCTATGCCAGCGCCGCCCAAACAGGCGCAGCAACCGGCATTTCCCCCCGCGCCGCCGTTCGCCGCCGAGCCGCAGGTCGCGCCGCAGACTATCGCGGAGCCGCAAATCGCCCCGCAGGCCGTTGCGGAACCCGAAGCCGCGCCGCA
>JAVBVJ010000161.1:0-4441 GCA_031554355.1 Oscillospiraceae bacterium | reverse complement strand
CGTTCCCTCATGCTAAGATGGTGGTAATGACTCATTGTCTTGGCATCCTCCCATAGCTGTCTTCGCAAACTCTATGGTATCGGATTCCCGGCTTTGAGTCATTTCCTTTCTCTGTTGCACTTACAGTGTAAATTCAAGGTCCAAAAAATTTCCGGAGTACTTTTACGATGAGAAGGCGCTCTCGCTCGAGAAATACATCCCGGATGACTCCATTCAGAAAAAATCGTCGGAATACACCTTGATGGCTTCGGTTGCCCGCTGCTACAACATGGACGCCATGGTCAAAAGCTTTATCGAGAGAAACGGCGCATGCAATGTAATCTATCTCGGCGCAGGGCTGGAGACGGCGTACGACCGGATCAAGAGCGCGACTGCGACGTTCTACGAGGTGGATCTTCCCGAGGTGATCGAGGCGCGGCGCACCGCGCTCGGGGCGCGCCCGAACGAGGTCCTGATCGGCGGCGACATGTTCGACATGAAGTGGGCGGATACCATCGACAAAAATGCGCCCGCCATCCTCGTCGTATCGGGGGTTTTCCAGTATTTTATGGAGGACGTCGTCGTCCGGTTTATCGGGGATATCCAAAAGACGTTCAAAAAAGCCGAGTTGGTATTCGACGCGACCAACGAGACGGGAATCCGTTACGCGAACAGGTATGTGCAAAAGACCGGGAACACCGACGCGCCGATGTATTTCTACGTCAACGACGGCGCGGCGTTCGCGAAAAAGACCGGCACCACACTGCTTGAGGAGCGTGGTTTCTTCACCGACGCAAGAAGGATCCTAGCGAAAAAACTCGAGCTCTACACGCGCATCGCGATGCGGGTTGTCGACAACAAGAAGCGGGCGATCCTTCTGCGCCTGAAAGTCGGACCGGTCGCATAGCGGCAGCGGCAGCCGCAACGCGTCGGTGCTCGAAACGAAACGTGCGGCGTTCAAAAAGATGAGCAAATATAAAGAATGGCGGAAGATGTATGATAACGCATGTTGTGAACCTGATCCTGCCCGACGCGCGCGCCGAGCAATTTTACGACGCGATGATCGACCCCGTTGACGCGCTGTATCAACAATGGCTGCCGGAGGAGCACTGGGAGTTCCACATCGTGAAAAGAGGACGGGACAACCACCTGCATGATCTGGTATACTATGATGAGATCCTCGGGACGAAGAAGCACCGGCTGAAGTTCTACGCGATCGTCACGGTTGCCGACAGACCGAACCGAATCGTGTACCGGATGCGAAAACTCGGCCTGAATCTGCCCGGTTATCTGGATCTTGCGTTTTTCAACGCAGGAGACGGGCTCGCGCTGCGGCATGAGGTGCGGATCGGCTGGCGCGGCGTCGGCGCGGTGCTGGACCCGGTCCTCCGGCTCGTCTTCAACAAAGCGTTTTTCACGGCCTTAGAGGAACACTGCGATCGGGAATGGGTCTGCCTTGCGAAAATCATTCGGGAGAGAGACGCGGGCTGACGAACAGGAGGGATATCATGGTGATCTCAAAACACGCGACGATGCTGGAAGTGGTGAGTGAACACGGCGCTTTTTACCCGGTTCTTTTAAAAGATGCGGCGGGCTGGATGCTCGTCGATACCGGTTTTCCGCTGACCTATTCGCTGATCGTTTGTGAAATGGCGCGCTTCGGCTGTGAGCCGAAAGACATCACGGCGATTGTCCTGACGCATCAGGATATCGACCACATCGGCAACGTGAAGGAGTTTTTGGCGGCGAATCCGGCGATAAAGGTGCTGGCGCATGAAGCGGAGGCGCCCTACATCGACGGCCGCGAGGCGCCGGTGAAGCTGGCGCGGTTGCCGCAGGATCATCCGTTTTATCCGGAGCTCAAAAAAGGTTTCGACAACCGCCGGTTCGCGATCGACAACCTGCTCGCGGACGGCCAGATGCTGCCGTACTGCGGCGGCATCCAGGTTCTCCATACACCGGGCCACACGCCGGGCCACATCTGTCTGTACCTGCCGGAGGACCGGGTGCTCATCGCCGGAGACGCGCTGAACATCGCGAGCGGCAGGCTTGCAGGCCCTGCGCCGGAGCACACGATAGACATGGCGACGGCGATCCGGTCGCTCGAAAAACTAAAAACGCCGGAGATCGACGTTGTGCTGACCTTTCACGGCGGTTGCTATCGCGGCGGTGTCGATCTGTAACTCAGAGCAGACATAAAAAGGCTCCCCAAAATTTTGGGGAGCCTTTGCGGCGGATTTTATCGGATATTCGTCTCTTTCGTGATGTAGAGGGGGCGTTTTTTTGTCTCCAGAAAGGTCTTGGCGATGTACTGCCCGATGACGCTGATCGCCAGCAGCTGGATGCCGCTCGTCAGGAAGATGAAGCAGGCCAGCGTCGGCCAGCCGTCGACGGGATCCCCGAAAATCAGGGTCTTGATGACGATGATCAGAATAGCCAGCACGCAAAACGCGATGCCGAGGAACGTCGTGGCGGTGATCGGCGCGGTCGAGAACGACATGATGCATTCGAGCGAGTAGATGACGAGACGCCAGAACGACCATTTGGTTTTACCGGCGGCGCGCCCCACGTTCTCGTAGGAGATCCACTTGGTCTTGAACCCGACCCAGCTGAAAATCCCCTTGGAAAAGCGGGCGTACTCGTCGAGCGACAACACGGCGTTCACAAAGGAGCGGTTCATCAGGCGAAAGTCGCGCGCGCCGTCGACAAACTCGGTCTTTGAGACGCGGTTGACGATTTTATAGAAAAGTCTTGCGAAAAAAGAGCGGACGGGCGGCTCGCCTTTCCGGTCGATCCTGCGGGTGGCGACGCAATCGTACTCGCCGCTCAGGAGGAAGGGGATCATCTCGGAAATCAGCGCGGGCGGATCCTGTAAATCGGCGTCCAGCAGCGCGACGTAGTCGCCGGACGCGCTGGAGAGACCCGCGTAGATCGCGGATTCCTTGCCGAAGTTGCGCGAAAACGAGATAAACCGGACGCGCTCGTCCTCTTTCACTAAATTTTTAATAAGGTTCAGTGTACCGTCTTCAGATCCGTCGTCGACAAAAAGAAATTCGAAGTTGAAGTTCAGCATCGAATCCGTCAGCTTCTTCAGTTCGGCGTACAACAGCGGCAGCACGTCCTCTTCGTTGAAGCAGGGAACAATTAAGCTGATGGTTTCCATAGACGGCAAATCTCCCCATCCATAATAACCCTCGAGGATCACAAGAAAACACCGAAAACAATTGAAGAACGAAAAAACCGGACACATCGTGTCCGGTAAACAGTTCCAATAATCGGGTTTTGCGCTACTCCTTCCGGGCGGTCGCCATCAGCCACAGCAACAGCGACAGCGAGGCTGCGACACCGGCGTAGAACAGCGCGGGCAGCCCCCACAGAACTGCGGGCAGACCGGCGAAACAGAGCAGTGCGGCGAATACAAGACAGGCGGCGGCCAGAATCCCGACAATCAGCCGGTTGTTGCGGCGGAACTGCGCTCTTCGGTCATCTGTAGACAAGGCGGTTTCCGCGCGGACGACAACAGTGCCGTCGGCGACGCGCTGCAGCGCCAGATTCAGCGCGGACGGCAATGCGGCGAGATCCTGCAGCAGGGGGCCGAGACAGCGGGCGATCTCCCCGAACAGCGCACCGGAGTCCTTTCCGAACAGTTGCGGCGCGACAAACTCCGCCAATAGATTCATCAGTGTCAGGTCGGCGCAGATTGTGCGGAGCGTGCCCTGCATCGTCGCGACGCTGCGCGCCAGCAGCGAGATGCCCTGCGGCACCTTGATGCCGTGGCGGATCAAGATACGGAAAAGCTCCTCCGACAGCTGCGCGAGATCCATCGACGAGAGATCCATCACCGCGTAGCGGCCGACGAAATCGCCGAGATCGCTGCGCAGCGCGGCCCGATCCGTGTTGGCGGGACAGTCGCAGAGCGCCACGACCGCAGCGGTCAGCTTCGCGCTGTCGCGCCGGGCGATCGCGGAAACGGCGCTGGCCAGCTCGGCGCGGTCGCGCTCCGTCAGGCGGCCCATCATGCCGAGATCGATCCAGACGATTTTGCGTCCCCGAAGCATCAGGTTGCCGCAGTGCGGATCGCCGTGATAAAAGCCGTCGCGCAGGATCTGCAACAGATAGTTCGCGGTCAGTTTCCGCGCGACCTCCTCGGGCCGGTATCCGTTTTCGGCGTAGCGGTCGGTCTCGCCGATGTAGATGCCGTCTATGTGCTCCATGACCAGCACCTTTTCGGTCGAGAGTTCCTCGAAGACGGCGGGGCAGGCAACCGAGGCGCGCGCGGCGTTATTTTTTGCGAAAAGACGGATATTCTCGGCCTCGCTGATGAAGTTGATCTCCTGCCGCGTGACCGTCCACATCTCGTCCAGCACCATGCGGAGATCGGCGGCGCGCCCGGCTGCGGTAAAGCGCAGCAAACCCGCTGCGCGGCGCAGCAGGCGGATGTCGCTCTCCATGCGGCGGTAGA
>JAVBVJ010000132.1:0-18537 GCA_031554355.1 Oscillospiraceae bacterium | reverse complement strand
GGCGGTTGATTGCGGCGATGCGGGCGGGGTCTTTCGGCGGGGCGGGTTCCGCGCGCGCGGCGTCCGCCTTTTCGGCGGACGGGTCATCGTCGGGCAGCACGAGCCGGATGGGGTTGAGGCGGGGGTCGGCGCGCAGCGGGTCGGGCTGCGCCGCGCAGTAGGCGATGCCGATCCAGTCGATGGTTGTGGCACAATCCACGACGTTGTACTCGGTCGCGCTGCGGCTCCGGAGCGCCCAGCCGTCCAGCTTTTCGGCGATTTTGTCGAGCACGGCGGTCACAATAACCTTTTGCTTCGCCCGCGTCAGCGCGACGTACAGTATGCGCATCTCCTCGGCCTTGGCTTTGTCCAGTTTCACTTGCGCCAGCGCGGCGAAAGAGATGGTCTTGCGCTTGTAGTAGGCGGCGCCCTCGGCGGTGCGCAGCCGCGTGCCGGTTCCGGCGCCGCTATCGAATAACATCGTCGCTTTGCTTATGTCCCGTGTATTGAATTCTTTCTCGGCGTTGGCCACAATCACAATCGGCCACTCCAGCCCCTTCGCGCCGTGAATCGTGGACAGGCAGACGGCGTTGTCGGGGCGGGAAAACTCGTGTTTCAAGCCCTGTTTGCTCTTGGTCGCGGCGGCGCAGACACGCAGGAACGCGCCGAGACCGCCGGCGGAGCGGCGCGCAAAATCGTCGGCATAGTCGATAAAGAGGCGCTGATTCGCGCGGTTTTGGATGTAGTTTTCGCCGGCGCAGAGCAATGTCTCGGCGTCGAGCGTGTCGATGCAGAACTGGACAAACTCGCCGATGGGCAATGTGTTGCGGCAGTCGCGCAGCAGCTGGACGCGCTGCAGGAACTGCGCCGCGCGGTCGTCGTTCCACTGTCCGAGCAAGGTGTAGAGCCGCATGTGCCGGTCGCGGCCTCGCAACGCGACAAGGTCGTCCGGCGTAAAGCTGAAGAGTGGCGACAGCAGCACCGCGGCGACGTGGATGTCGAGGCTGGGGTTGTCGACGACCTGCAAGAGCGACAGCAGCACCGCGATCTCGGAGCGCAGGAACAGGTTGTCGCCGCTGTCGGCGACACAGCGGATGCCCGCCGCGTCCAGCGCGTCGGCGTAGGCCTTGGCGCGGTTTTTTGTCGCGCGCAGCAGAATACAGAAATCCGACGGCCTGCAGGGGCGCAGCGTGTCCTTGTCGCGCACGGGGGTGCCCGCGCGCAGCATCGCGCGAATCGCTGCGGCGATGTGCGCGGGTTCGTCGCCGGTGTCTTTGTCGATCAGGTGCAGCTCGAAGCCGCCGCTGTCGACGGGGGCGTCGGGGTCGGCGACGAGCGCCTCGCCGGGCAGCGCGTAGTCGGTGCCGCCGGTCCGCCGCGTCATGATGGTCGAGAAGACGGCGTTGATGCCGTCGATGACGGACGGTGCGCTGCGGAAATTGGTGGCGAGCGCTATGCGCTTGGGGTACAGCCCCGTCTCGTCGGCGTAACAATGCGCGCGGCGCTGCGCGAAGATCTCGGGGTCGGCGCGCCGGAACGAGTAGATGCTCTGTTTGAGGTCGCCGACGAAGAACAGGTTCTTCTCGTCGCGGGAGACGCAGCGGAAGATCAGATCCTGTATCTCGTTTGTGTCCTGATACTCGTCGACGAAGATCAGGTCGTACTGCGCGGACACGGCGCGGGCGGCCTCGGTCGGGTTGCCGTCGGCGTCGCTGAGCAGGCGGATGGCGTAGCGCTCGAGGTCGCTGAACTCGAAGGTGCGCCGCTCGAGCTTCAGTTTTTCCAGCGTCTCGCCGTAGACCGAGACGGCGCGGAACAGCGCGCGGTACGGGTCTGCCAATGCGGTGCAGTCGGCGCGGTACTGCGCCTCATCCGAGATAAAGCTGTGGGTGTTCAGCCGCCCGATCACCTTTTTGATGCTCTCGCGCAGATTCTTAACAGCGGACTTCTCGGGAAAATCGCCTCGTGTTTGACCGAAACCGGTGGCCTTATAGGAGGCGGCGACGGCGCGGCAGTCGTCGAGGTCGCGCTGCTCGGTGTGCGCCAGCATCGTGTTGAGGAACCGGAAGTCGTCCCGGATCGCGGGGGCGTATTTCTCCTCGAGGATCGGAACATCGGCGCAGATTTCAAGCGCCTCGGCCGCCATGTCGCGCGCCGCACATAGCTGCCACCGCACCGCGTCCAGCATCGCCGAACCCGCGCGGGATTCGAGAAAGGGGGCGCCGTCGGTCAGGTCTGTCATCACAGACTGCTCCCAACGCTCTGGAAACGCGAGGTTGGTCTCGAACGCGTGGACGTCCTGAATCAGCTCGGCGGTGTCGTCGTCGGTGCGCGACCGGCCGAAAAGGTCGCAGAGCGCGGTGATGTCGGAGTCGGGGTCGTCGTACAACAGCCCCATCGCGGTGTCAAGGGCGCGGTTTTTCAGATCGAGGACGGTGATGTCGTCGGCCAGCGTAAAGTCGTTCGCGATGCCGAGCTCGGCGAAGTGATCGCGCAGCAGCGTCGAACAGAACGCGTGCACCGTGCTGATTTGCGCGCGGCCCAGCAGCAGCGCCTGACGGCGCAGATAGGCGTTGCCCGGGTCTGCCGCGATGCGGCTCTCAAGCGCGGTCTTGAGGCGCGCCGCCATCTCGGCGGCGGCGGATTTCGTGAAGGTGACGACCAGCAGGCGGTCGGCGCGCACCGGCTGTTCGGCGTCGCACAGCAGGCGGAGGATGCGCTCGACCAACACGGCGGTCTTGCCGGAACCCGCCGCCGCGCTGACCAGAATGCTGCCGTCGCGGCTGATGATGGCTTGCTCCTGTTCATGCGTCCATTTCATCGCCGCCCACCTCCTCTCCGGCCGGCGCTACGGCAAAAGGATCGTCGTTCTTGAAGTCTGCCAGTTCCAATTCGCGGCCGTCACGGTCGTGGCGGCAGACCGCCGCGTAGTCGCAGATGTCGCAGGCGATTTTATTGTCGTGCAGAATGGGCAGCGCATCGATGTCGCCGCGGTAGAGCGCCGACGCGATGTCGACGACGAGCCGCTCGATGTGCCGCTGAATCTGCCCCAGCCGCTCGAGCGACAGCAGCCGCTTGGAGCTCAGCGCACCACTGCTGTTGTACGCCACGGGGATGAAGATCCCGGCGACCTCCCGCTCCATCGCCTTGACGACATCGATGTCGTCGATGATGACGCCGTCCATGCGGAAAATGGTTTTGGCCGCCGTGCGTTCGGTGGGCGGCGAGGGGTCGGCGGGCAGGTACAGCACACCGGCGGAAACGGGATTGCGGTACCGCTCGCCGCCGTTCTGCGTCAGCGTAAAGAGGTACAGGAACATCTGCGCCGACAGCCCGTAGTAGACATCGGTCATGCTGAATGTCTTGGCGCCGGTCTTGTAGTCGATGACGCGCAGATAGCTGCTGCCATCTTTTTTCAACACGTCGACGCGGTCGACCTTGCCGACGACCGATACCTGACGGCCGTCCGGCGTGTCGAGCACCATCGGCGCGATGTCGCCGCCTTCTGCGATGTCGAGCTCGTAGTCGACGGGCAAAAAGGCGCTCTGTCGCTGCTCGTCCTGAAGATGCAGCAGCAGCCGCACCGCCTGCGCCTTGAGGCGTTCAAGCAGGTAGCGCATGCGGGCGGAGGCGAGTGCGTCGGGCCCCATTTTTTCGGCGATGTAGTCGTCGGTGCAGCACGCGACGATGTCTTTAAGATCGGCCTCGGTGCAGTCGGGCAAGGTGTCGACGAACCGGCGCAGCGCGTTCTCCAGGATGTAATGCACAAAGTTTCCGGCCTCGATCGGGCTGATCTCGGCCTTTTTCAGCGGGCGGATGCCGAGCGTGTACTGCACAAAGTAGCGGAAATGGCAGCGCGAGAAAGTTTCGATGCGGCTGGCGGACAGGGTCATCGGGCGGCCCGAAGGCAGCAGCGCATCGCCGTTTTTCAGCATGAAGCGCGGCGGGCGGGCGGCGTCCTCGACCGCTCCGGCGCAGCCGCCGCAGACCGATGCCGCGATGTCGCCGGTCAATGCGCGGTCGCCCTCGGACAAGGCGTCGGCGTAGCGGACGGCGGCGGTCTGCTCGTTGACGATGAAGCGCGCGGGGTCGTTCTCGCCGAGCGCGGGGTCGAGCGCAAAGCGCTCGGCGAACACGGCGATTTTCGCTGAGGGCTGCAGCAGGTTGCCGGCGGTGTCGTGTTCCGAGCCGCAAAGGTAGAGCCGCTCGCGCGCGGTCGCCAACGTGCGGTACAGGTACAGCTGCTCCATCGCGGCGGTGTGGAAATAGCTGCGCGTCAGCGAGATGTTGTGGTCGGTCAGCAGGTCGCGCTCGGCGCCCGTAAACAGCGGAGACTCGTAGGCGGCGCGCGGGAACACGCCCTCATTCAGCCCGATGGCGAAGACGGCGCGGGGGTTGTCGGTGCGGATGCGGTCGGCGGTGCCGACCGCGACCTGCTCGAGGGTGGGCGGGATGTCGCCGAGCGGCGTCGCGGCCGCCAGCAGCGAGAACAGGTCGATCAGCTCCTGCGGGCTCAAGGGGTCGCCGTCCAGCAAGGTGTACATGTTGTCGAGCATCGCGAGCGCGGCCGAGCCCTCCCGCGCCTCGTCGCCGCCCCGCTCCTCGAGCGCTTTCAGCGCGCCGCTGCGTTTCGCGGTCTCGTACAATGCGCGGATCAGCGCGGCGGAGTCGTGGTTCCTGGCGGCGTCGGCGACCGGGGACAGCCAGCCGAGAATCTCGGTGCGCATCCGCTCGATCTGTGCGAGCAGCGCGCTGGAGGCGTCGGTGGCGTCGCTGAAGCCGTCGGGGTTGCCGGTGAACGGCTTGTACCACGCGGCGCGGTCGATATTCCACACAAACAGATAGTTTTCGAGCAGCCCGACCGCGTCGATGTCGAATGTGGTCAGTCCGGTTTTCAGCAGATTCAGAACACTGTCGCTGCGGATACCGTTCGCCATCTCGAGCAGCGAGAGCAGAAACACCGTCATCGGCGTGTAGCGCAGCGAGCGGGTCGAGTCGGAGAAACAGGGGATGCCGAACTGCGTGAAGGTCCGGGTGACGGCGGCGCGGTAGGTCTCGCTGTCGCGCGAGACCACCACAATGTCGGAGAAGCGGTAGCCCTGTTCGCGCACCAGTGCGACAATCTCGTCGGCGACGCGGCGAATCTCGTCGTAGCGGTCGCTGCCCCACAGCATCGTGACGCCGGGCGCGGCGGTATTGTCGTCGGGCAGCTGTTCCGCGGCGAGAAAGCGCTCCAGCGCGGCGAGCCCCGCGTTTTGGAAGCGCGGCGTGTCTGTCAGCACGACGGGAGGCACAGCGGTCCCGTCGTCGCGCTCCGCGAAGTCGAGCAGGCGGTGGCCCGTCGTTCGGACGGTGGCGAAGACGTCGTCGCGCTCCGCGAGGCCGTCGCAGCACAAGGTGACGGCGACCTCCTTCGCTTGCCGCATCAGCGCGCGCAGCAGTTTGAACTGCGGCTCGGTGAAACCGGTGTATCCGTCGACAAAAAACACGGTGTCCCGGCAGTGGTCGGTGGTCAAGAGGCGCACGGCGGCGGTCTCGGCCTCCGACGCATTGTCCTGATACCGCGCCTCGAGCAGGTCGTCGTAGACCGCGTAGATGTCGGACAGCTCGCCAAGCCGCGCCTGCGACAGCGGCGACGCCGCGCTCCCGGCGACCTCGCGCAGCCGCTGCGGCGAGACCCCCGCGTTTTTCAGCTCGTCGATGACCGAGGAGGCCAGCGCGAAGAACGAGACGTCGTTGCGGTGGCGGCGGAAACAGGTGACGCCGTCGCCCAAGGACTGCATGGCGCGGCGCACCAAGGCGGCGCGCAGCGCGTCGTCGGCGTGTTTTCGGGCGCCGCCGCCCGCCAGCGCAAAGATGTCGCCGCACAGGCTCCGGAAGCTGCGCACCTGCACAAAGGCGGCGGCCTGCGGGCTCAGGCGCAGCGTCAGCGCGCGCTCGAACGAGAAGGAGCTCTGTTCGGGGACGACCAGCACACTGCGCTTTCCTTCGGCGGCGAGCGCCTCGATGCGGGCAAGACAGTGCGCGCTCTTGCCGCTGCCGGCCGGGCCCAGAATCAGTTGCAGCATGAAATCCCTCCCTCCCGGTGATACCTAAATTCTACCCGATACGCGCAGCTTTTACAAGGCGGACGGGCTACCCAACCGGCGGCGAAAAATGGTATAATACGAAAAAACAGGAGGGCTGCGATGGTTGTGGAGGCGATGACAACAAAAGATATCCCGCAGGTGCTGGAGATCTACGCCGAGGGCATTCAAACCGGCGACGCGACGTTTACGACCGAGGTGCCGCCTGCCGAGGCGTGGGACGCGGCGCACCTCCAATGCTGCCGGTTCGTCGCGCGGGAGGGGGCATGGATCGCGGGGTTCGTCGCGCTGTCGCCCATCTACAGCGCACCGGCCTACCGCGGTCACGTCGAGCTCAGCATCTACGTTCGCGCGCGCAATTACCGCAGCGGCATCGGCGGCGCGCTGATGGCGGCGGTCATCGCGGGCTCGGAGGAGAGCGGCATCTGGACGCTGGAATCCTCGATCATCGCCGGCAACACGGCCAGCATCGCGCTGCACCGGAAATACGGGTTCCGCGAGATCGGACGCCGCAGCTGCGTCGCGCGCGACCGGAACGGGAAATGGCGCGACACCGTGCTGATGGAACGGCGCAGCGAGATCATCGTATGAGCAGACCGCAACTCGACAAGGATCTTTCGGCGCGCCTGCTTGCGTGGTACGACACCAACGCCCGCGATCTGCCGTGGCGGCACAGCGCCGACCCCTACCGCGTCTGGGTCTCGGAGATCATGCTGCAGCAGACGCGCGTCGACACCGTTATCCCGTACTACACGCGCTTCCTCGCGGCGGTCCCTACGATCGCAGCGTTGGCGGAGGCCGGCGAGCAGACATTGCTCAAGCTGTGGGAGGGGCTCGGCTACTACACGCGGGTCCGCAACCTGCAGCGCGCGGCGCAGCAGATTCTGCTGCGGCACGGGGGTGTTTTCCCCCGGGATGTCGAAGACATCCGCGCGCTTCCCGGGATCGGGGAGTACACGGCGGGGGCGATCGCGTCGATCTGTTACGGCGACAGGACACCGGCGGTCGACGGCAACGTCGTCCGGGTGATCGCCCGAATCAGCGCGTGGCATCCACCGGCGGGGACCGACCCGAAGGCCGCGATCGCGAACGCGCTGGCGGCGATTTATCCCGAAACAAGAGCGGGCGACTTCACGCAGGCGCTGATGGAACTAGGCGCGACGGTCTGTCTGCCCAACGGCCCGCCGCTCTGCGCAGATTGCCCGATGGCGGGGGAATGCCGGGCGCACAGGACCGGAACCGAGACCGCCTACCCGCCGCCCAAAGAGAAAAAAGCCCGCCGCATCGAGGAGCGGACGGTCTGGATTCTGGAAGCGGACGGAAAGACGGCGATCCGGCGGCGCACCGAGCGCGGCGTGCTCTCGGGGATGTGGGAGTTGCCGAACCGGATCGGGATCTTCGATGACGCGGAGATTCTGTCGCAGGCGCAGATCTGGGGCGCAGAGCCCGACGCGATCACCGCGCGCAGCGAAAAGAAACATATTTTTACTCACATCGAGTGGCGGCTGCACTGCGTCACGGTTCGGTGCAGGATCTGCCCCGGCGAGATGGTCTGGGCGACCGCAGAGGAACTGGCGCGGGATTACGCGCTGCCGACGGCGTTTCGAAAATGTTTGGAGGACAAAGAGAGCGAGGAACAACCATGAACCGACCGGTACAAAACTACGAGGACTTTATTGAAAAACTGCAATCGGCGGGCTTCTCGATGGGCGGCGGCAACAGCGACGGCATCTTCGCCGTCGTCGATTGGGGCTGGAACGAGCAGCCGCCGGGGGAGACGCAGGTGCGCTGGCACACCGAGGATCCCGCGACCGACCCGTGGGAATGGCGGATGCGGGTATTGGACGAGCGCAACGACATCGCCTACGCGAAGGTGTTCTTCAAGAAAAGCGGATTCATCACGCGGGAGTGGGCGCCGCATTTTCTGGCGGCGCGGCGCGGAACGCTGACGTTCGAGGAGGCCTATGCGACGGGCACGGTCAGCCACGCCGCCAAGCGCATCTACGAGGTGGTCACCCGCCACGGCACGATGCCGCTGCCCGGTATCAAGCAGCTCGGCGGGTTCGAGGCCGGGGACAAGGCGGTGTTCGACCGCGCACTGACCGAGCTGCAGATGCGGCTGTATCTGACGATGTGCGGGCGGCAGCAAAAGCTCTCGCAGAAGGGCGAGGAGTACGGCTGGTGGTCGACGGTCTTCTGCACGACCGAGCAGTTCTGGGGCGACGTGGTCTTTTCGGAGGCCGCGGATTGGCCGGCAGACGAGGCGGCGAACGCGATCTCGGCGCGCATTTTATCGCTGAACCCCGGGGCGGACGCCAAAAAAATCAGAAAATTCATTTACGGATAAGCTAATAAAAAAACAGGAGCGAAATCATCATTTCGCTCCTGTTTTTAGTAGTCGCTGCGCGGCCGGCGCATGTACTTGTTGTTCTCGACGGTGAACCCGAACTTCTCGTACAGCTTGTGCGCCGAGGACGTGGCCAGAATCCCCATCAGCGGGCGGATGCGGTCGTCGTTCAGCACGGCGGTGACCAGCGCCTCGCCGACGCCTTTGCCGCGGTGCGCCTCGTCGATGACGACGTCGCAGAGCCAGTAGACGGTGGCGTAGTCGGTGACGCAGCGCGCAAAGCCGATCTGCCCGTCCGCGTCGTAGACGCCGAAACTAAGCGAGCGGTCCAGCGCGGCGGCGGTGACTTCGGGCGGACGGTCCTTCGCCCAGTACGTTTTGTCCAGCATCGCGCAGATGCGCGCGGGCTGAAGGCGCGACGGGTCGTCGCTGATCGTGTAATCGAGATAGCGCTGTTCCATAAACACCTACCGTTTCTTCGTTGTGCCGGTGCGTTTCTTGCGGCTCTTTTTGCGGGCGCGCGGCACCACGATCAGCACATAGTATAAGTAGAACAAGACGACAAGCAGCAGCACGACGTACACGATTTTTGCGCCCGTCGAGGTCAGGATGTCGGCGGTCGTGTCGACGATGACGGCGATGCCGTTGCGCTCGACGCTCTCGCGCGGCACCAGGTTGATCTCGCCGATGTAGCGCTCGCCGTAATAGACCTTGGCGGTCGCGATGACGTCCCCCGCGGTGACGGGCGCGGTCAGCCGCTCGGGCAGCTCGTACTCGTAGCGCAGCGCGGGTTGTTCCTCGACGCCGGTGCGGCGGACGGCGTAGAGTTCGCCGTCGGGGTAGAGCAGAATCGCGTCCCGCTTCGCCGCAAAGCGCAGCGGAATCTCATCGACGATGGTGGTGGTGTCGATGACGTTTTCGAGCGCGAGGTTCTTGAACGCCCACTCGTAGATGCGGTAGGTGTCGGTGTAGGACGTATTGCCGTCGGGCCAGACGAGGTCGCTGTTCGTGAAGGAGCCGCCCAGTACGACGAGCAGGTAGGTCACGCCGTCTTTCTGCGCCGCCGAGACCAGACAGCGGCCCGCCTCGTCGAGCGTTCCGGTCTTGATGCCTTTGATGTAGTTGACATAGTAGCGGCTTGTCGAGTCCTGCATCAGAATCGTGGTGGCGAGCGTCACAGGCTCGTTCTTGTTCGTCGCGCTCTTGGTGTAGCGCGCAAGCTGGCTCATCTCCCAGAATCCGGGCACCGTCAGCGCCCACTGCGTGATGATCATCATGTCGCGCGCCGAGGTGTAGTGGTCCGCGACAAACGCGCCGTGGGGGTTGTTGAAATGGGTGTTCGTGCACCCCAGTTCCCGCGCCTTGTCGTTCATCATCTGAATAAAGTTGTCGCGCCCATAGTAATTTGCCAGCGCGACGGCGGCCTCGTTCGCCGATTGCAGCATCATGCAGTAGAGCAGCTCTTTCATCGAGATCTGCTCGCCGACCACCAGCCCCGCGTGGGAGATGTCCATGCCCTGAAACTCGTTCCAGACGCCGTCGGGGATCGTCACGATGGTGCCGTCGAGGTCGTCGCACAACGTCATGGCCAGCGCGACCGCCATGATCTTGGTGGTGGAGGCGGGGTGCACGCGCTCGTCGGCGTCTTTCTCGAAGATGACGGTTCCGGTGTCGAGGTTCAGCAGCATCGCGTTGCGCGACGACAACTCGAGGTCGAACCCGAAATCATCGGCGTCCTCGGCGGACACCGGAAAGGCGAACAGACCGGCGCACAGCACCAGGACAATCAATAGGGAAATCGCTCGTTTCATAGTTCCTCTCTGACGGTTAGTTGAGTGTGTCAAAACTGTTTTCAAACATCAGGCGCACCTGGTCGCGCAGCGGCGCGAGTTCGGGCGCCGAGAGCTGCGCGTCGCGCGCCAGCAGATCCTTGGCAGCGTCGGCGGCCCGGTACAGCACCGCCTCGTCGGTCGCAAGGTCGGCGATGTGCAGTTCCGGCAATCCGTGCTGGCGCTTGCCGAAAAAGTCGCCGGGGCCGCGCGTCTTGAGGTCGTGCTGGGCGATCTCGAAACCGTTGTCGGTCTCCCGCATCACGGACAGGCGGCGGGTCGCGGTCTCGCTGTCGGTCGACGAGACCAGCACGCAGGTGCTCTCGTCGGCGCCGCGCCCGATGCGTCCGCGCAGCTGATGCAGCGCCGACAGGCCGAAGCGCTCGGCGTTCTCAACGATCATCAGTGTCGCGTTCGGCACGTCGACGCCGACTTCAATGACGGTGGTCGAGACCAGAACATCCAGCTGCCCGTGCGAGAAGGCGTCCATGACCTCGGTCTTCTCCTTGGATTTCATGCGGCCGTGCACCAGCCCGACGGTCAGACCTTTGAGATAGTTTTCCTCAAGTTCCTGTTTGTATTCGGTCGCCGAAAGCGTGTCGGCCAACGCCTCGCTGTCCTCGACGAGCGGGCACACAATGTAGGTCTGGCGGCCCGCCTCGGCGTTTTTGCGCACAAAGCCGAGATAGCGGGTGCGCAATTCGTCGGTGACGACGTAGGTCTTGACGCGTTTGCGGCCGGGCGGCATCTCGTCGATGACCGAGAGGTCGAGGTCGCCGTAGATGATGAGCGCTAATGTGCGGGGAATCGGTGTCGCCGACATGACGAGCAGATGGGGGTGGTCGCCCTTTTTCGAGAGCTGCGCGCGCTGTTCGACGCCGAAACGGTGTTGCTCGTCGGCGGCGACAAAGCCCAGTTTGCGGAACCGGACGCCCTCGCTGATGACGGCGTGGGTGCCGACGATGACATCGACGCTCCCGTTCTCGAGGTTGGCGAGCAGCGACGTGCGCGCCTTGCCCTTGACGGCGGCGGTCAGCAGGCCGACCGTGATGCCGAACGGTTCCAGCAGTTTGGCCAGCGTCACGGCGTGCTGGTTGGCGAGTATCTCGGTCGGCGCCATGACGGCGCTCTGGTATCCGCTTTTGGCGGCGCAGTAGATCGCGCAGGCGGCAACCACGGTCTTGCCGCTGCCGACGTCGCCCTGCAGCAGGCGGCTCATGGGCTCGTCCCGCCGCACGTCGGCGAGAATCTCGCGGACGCAGCGCCGCTGCGCGCCGGTCAGCGCGTAGGGCAGGGACTTTATGAACGCATCGACACCGTCCGCCGCGATCCTGACGGACGTCCGGGTGCGGCTGCGGCGCTTCACCAGGTGCATGCCGAGCTGCAGCGTCAGCAGTTCCTCGAAGATAAGGCGCGCCTTGGCGTCGGCCGCCTGCTGCTCGTCCTGTGGGAAGTGGATGCCGCGCAGCGCCTCCTCGCGGGACAGCAGGCCGTACTGCGCGATCAGGTCGGCGGGCAAGGTCTCGGGGATCGCGCCCGCGCAGAGGTCGAGCGCCGCTCGGACGGCCGAGCTGATGATCTTGGAGCTCAGGCCCTCGGTCACGGTGTAGCGCGGCAGCAGCGTCGCCAGCTCGGATTCCTTCAGCACATAGGGGTTGATCATCTCGCGGCGGAACAGGTTGCCCGCCAGTTTGCCGAAAAAGACGTACTCCTTCCCCGATTCGAGCGCCGCCGGCGCGTAGGGATTGTTGAAGTAGACAAGTTCCAGCTCCGCGCTCTCGTCGCCCGCGTGGACGCGGGTCAGCGTCTTGCCGCCGCGCACGCGCAGCGGCGCGGCCTTGCCGTACACCGCCGCACGGACGGCGCAGGGAACCCCCAGCGGCGCGCCCGCGACGGTGTTCGCGCTGCGGGCATCGAGGTATCCGCGCGGGTAATAGCGCAAAAGTGCGCCGACAGTATCCACGCCAAGCTTGGCAAACAGCTTGACGCGTCGCTCGCCGACGCCCTTGAGGTATTGAATGCCCTGAGAAAGCAGGTTGTTCTCCATGTTCGGAAACTACTCGACCGACAGGTAGTAGCAGTAGACGGGTTGCCCGCCGTTGATGACCGTCAGTTCGACCTCGCCGGGCAGAACCTTCCGGATTTCGGCGGTGGCGGCCTCGGCCTCCTCCTCGGAGATATCGCTGCCGTAGATCAGCGTGACAAACGAACTGACGCCCTTGCGGACGGTTTTGCGCGCGAGTTTGACGATGGCGCGGCGCGAATCCTTCTCGCTCGAGGAGATCTTGCCGTTGATCATGGCGAGATACTCGCCCTCTTTGATGTGGTATCCGTCGATCTCGCTGTCGCGGACGGCGGTGGTCACCTGACCCGACGTGACGTTGCCGGCGGCCTCGTTCATGGCGATCAGGTTGTTTTCCAGGGTGTCGTCGGGGTCGAAGACCAGCATGGCGGCGATGCCCTGCGGGATGTTCCGCGTCGGCAGCACAACGGCTTTGCGGTCGGCCAGTTTGCAGGCCTGCTCGGCGGACATGATGATGTTTTTGTTGTTGGCCAGCACGACGATGTTGCGCGCGGCGACCGAGTGGATCGCGGCCAGAATGTCGTCGGTGGAGGGGTTCATGGTCTGGCCGCCGTTGACGATGCGGTCGACGCCGAGATCCTGGAAAACATTTTTCAGCCCCGCGCCGGAACTGACGGTGACAAACCCGTACGCGATGTCGGGGTTGCGGGGGACGTACTCGAAATGGTCCTCTTCGGGCGCGGCGCTTTCGGCGGGCGCGGCGGCGGGCTGCTCCTGTTGGGCGGCGCGTCCCTCGGCCTGCCGGGCCTCGTACTGCTCGAGCATGTTTTCGATCTTGATTTTTGAGAGGTAGCCGTGGCGCACCGCCTCGCCCAGCGCTTTGCCGGGCTGTTCGGTGTGGACGTGACATTTGATCAGTTCGTCGTCGTCGACGACCACGACGCTGTCGCCGATCGATTCGAGGTAGGCGCGCAGCTTGATGTCGTTCGCGCTGCTGTTTTTGATGACCAGAAACTCAGTGCAGTAGGCGTTTGTCAGGTTGGGATCGATGTCCTCGGTAAAGACGCCTTTTCCGCTCGAGGCCATGCTGACCGCGCCGCTCGCAAGATCGACCATCGAGCCGTCGCGCAGCACCGAGAGCATCCCCTCGAAGATATAGCAAAGACCCTGTCCGCCCGAATCGACGACGCCGGCCTTTTTCAGAATCGGCAGCAGGTCGGGCGTGATCAGCAGCGTCTCGTTGGCGACCTCGACGATATAGGCCCACAGCGCGACGGGATCCATGGTCTTGTAGACTTCCTTCACTTTTTCGGCCGATACGCGGGCGACGGTCAGCATGGTGCCCTCGGTCGGCTTCATGACCGCCTTGTACGCGGCCTCGACGCCCTTGGTCAGCGACTCGGAGATGTCGTGGCTCGACGCCTCGGTTTTTCCCTGCAGCGCGCGGGCAAAGCCGCGGAAGATCAGCGAGAGAATCACGCCGGAGTTGCCGCGCGCGCCGCGCAGCATCGCCGAGGAGGTCACCGAAGCGACCTGATCCACCGTGCAGTTCGCGGGCATCGCCAGCAGTTCCGGCATCGCCGAGTTGATGGTCATGGACATATTGGTGCCGGTGTCGCCGTCGGGTACGGGAAATACATTCAGCTCGTCGACGATGCTTTTTTTGTTTGTAATGTTGTTTGCACCGGAGACAATACTGTCACGAAGCAGAACTCCGTTTATCATACGTTTTTATCCTCCAAAATGGGGTAGCGCGCTAGTCAGCCGCCATCTCGTCCACGTAGACATCGACCGCGCCGACCGTCAGACCGGTGCTCTGCTCGACCGAGTATTTCACCTTGTTGGAAATACTGTCCACGATTGCGGCGATATTGACGCCGTAGACAACCTTGATGTGCAGTTCGATCATCAGGCTGCCGTTCCGTTCGTAAACGTGCACCCCTTTTTCGGGGAAATTGTTGCCAAACAGAAACGAGCGGATTCCCTGTGCGGTTCCGCTGGTTGCCATGCCTTTGACACCGTAGCATTTCGCGGTCTGGTATCCGGCGAGGTTGGCGAAGTATTCGGGGCTGATTGTTATTGTTCCAAGCGGCGTTGCGATTTTAACCATGCGTCGCAGCTCCTTTCTATTACACTTAGCCTATTCATGTTTATTCGGGCTAAAGGTCAAGACATTCTATATAATACAATTTGGTAACAGGTTCGTCAAGTTTTCGGGCAAAAAACATGGGCAAAGAGCACAGAACCGCGTTCGGGTTTTTGGTGACGATGAACAAAAATCAGAGTTGAATCGAGGTCCACTTTCCGCGGTAAAAACGGATCGACGTCATGAGCAGGCGGATGCCCTGATCCATCAGCATACCGATCCACGCGCCGATGATACCGAACCCGAAGAAGGTGCTGAACAGCCACGACAGCAGCGGGCGCAGGATGCCGATATTGATGAAGCTCACCATCGTGATGTAGCGGTTGTCGCCCGCGCCGCGCAGACAGCCCGAGAAGACGACCTGTGAGATCTGGATGAGCACGATGGCGCACATCAGCCACATGATGATGGTGCCGTCGTGCAGCACCTGCGGCGTGTCCGAGAACAGCGAAAAGAGCATGCGTCCGAACACGATATAGATGACGCTGACGACCGCGGAGCACACAAAGCCGATGCGCTGACAGAAGCCGCCGTAGATCTTTGCCATGTCGCCGCGCCGCTGGCCCAGCGAGTACCCGACCAGCGAGACCGCCGCCACCGACAGGCCGTCGCCGAACGCAAAGGAGATGGTCAGGAACTGCATCGCGATGTTGTGGGTCGCGAAGGCGACGGAGCCGAGCCGCGCCAGAATCATGGCGTTGACAAGAAAACCGACGCGCAGCACAAGCTGTTCGATGAAGGTGTTGAGCCACATCTTGCTAAGCGCCGAGACCGAACGCCGGTCGACCAGGCCGTTGGTCTTGAAGCGCAGCTGGACGTAGCTGGAGTGGTGGAACACGGTGGAGATCGCGAGCAGCGAGCCGCAGAAGTAGCCGAAGACGGTCGCGATCGCCGCGCCGCGCACGCCCAGCGCCGGGAACCCGAGATTGCCGCCGATCAGCAGGTAGTTGCCGATGATGTTGACGCCGTTGCTGATGAGGTTGGTGCGCATCGAGATCTTGGTGTTGCCCGACCCGCGCTGCGCCGAGTTGATGACCATAGTGACCGCGTTGAAACCGACAAACCCGATGATGATGCGGAAGTAGGCGACGGCGTCGGTGTGGGTGTCCGGCGCCGAGCCCGCGAGACGCATGATGTCGTCGGCAAAGAGCAGGCCGACGGTCGTCAGAATCGCGGTGAAGATCAGCGCGATGATCAGCGCCATCTTGAAGATGCGGTTCGCGCTCTGGCGGTCGTCCTCGCCGCGGCGGCGGGCGACCAGCGCCGAGACGGTCGGCATCAGCGCGAAGAAAACAGCCAGAAAGATCATGCGGGGTTGAGTGACCAGACCGACTGAGGCAATCGCGCTGTCGCCCAGCGAGCTGACCATGATGGTGTCGATAAACCCGACCAGCGCCATCAGAAATGCTTCCAGGATCGACGGCCATGCCATTTTTAAGGTTTTCCTTAAAATTTCATTGCCGGGTGGAATGTCTCCGAGCGGGGGCTGGTGTTTCAGGATGCTGTTCACATTAAACAGGCGTTCAACGAGCTGACTCATGCGGTTCCTTTACGTCGGTGTATTTGCGTTCGCAGGCGCGCTGCGGCGGGGGTTGTGGCTCCCCGTGTTTCTGCCGGGCGTTGGACACCCGTCGTTTCTCTATAGTATACCATAAAAATGAGAAAATGGCGTAACAAACGAACGGGAATCCGAAACGGGCAAAAAACAATCCGGACGACCTCGTCCGGATTGTTTTGCGGTTTTCGGTTACTTCGCGTACTCGATGGCGCGGCTCTCGCGGATGACGTTGACCTTGATCTGGCCCGGATAGTTCAGTTCTTCCTCGATACGCTTGACGATGTCGCGCGCAACGATGGTCAGCTTATCGTCGTCGATGATTTCGGGCTTGACGATGATGCGGATCTCGCGGCCGGCCTGAATCGCAAAGGAGTTCTCGACGCCCTCGTAGGTGTTTGCGATCTCCTCGAGCTTTTCCAGACGTTTGATGTAGTTCTCGAGGTTCTCGCTGCGGGCGCCCGGACGGGCGGCGGAGATGGCGTCGGCAGCCATGACGATAAAGGCGAGCGGGGTGACCGCTTCGACGTCGCCGTGGTGCGCCTCGATGGCGTGGATGACGTCGTTGCTCTCTTTGTAGCGTTTCGCGACCTCGACGCCGAGCTGGATGTGGGTGCCCTCCATCTCGTGGTCGAGCGCCTTGCCGATGTCGTGCAGCAGGCCCGCGCGCCGCGCAAGGATGGGATCGATGCCGAGTTCGGAGGCGATCATGCCCGAGAGCAGCGCGACCTCCTTGGAGTGCATCAGCACGTTCTGGCCGTAGCTTGTCCGGTAGTGCAGCCGCCCCAGCAGTTTGACGAGCTCGGGATGGATGCCGTGGATGCCCAGTTCCAGGACGATCTGCTCGCCCTCTTTTTTGATGGTCTGGTCGACGTCGCGCCGCGCTTTCTCGACGGTCTCCTCGATGCGGCCCGGGTGGATGCGCCCGTCGTAGATCAGCTTCTCGAGCGCGAGCCGCGCGACCTCGCGGCGGATCGGGTCGAAGCTGGAAACCGTGATGGCTTCGGGGGTGTCGTCGATGATGAGATCGACGCCGGCGATCGTCTCGAGGGTTCGGATGTTGCGGCCCTCGCGGCCGATGATGCGGCCCTTCATCTCGTCGTTGGGCAGCGACACAACCGAGACGGTCGCTTCCGCCGAGAAATCAGCGGCGCAGCGCGAGATCGCGAGACTGATGATGTTGCGGGCCAGCAGATCGGATTCGTCGCGCAGAGTCTGTTCCTGCATCTCGATCCGGACGGCTTTTTCGTGGTTCAGCTCGGCGTCCAGCTGGGACAGCAGCAGACCCTTGGCCTGCTCGCCGGTGAGGCCGGACACTTTCTCGAGCATCTCGAACTGGCTGCGTTTCAGCTGGTCCGCTTCCTCAAGCTTTTTGCCCAGATCATCGCCGCGCTGAAGCTGGCGGTGCTCCTCCGCCTCGAACTGTTCCTGCTTGCGCTCGAGGTTCTCCTCCTTCTGGGCGATGCGGCGTTCCTGCCGCTGCATCTCGCTGCGCCGTTCGCGCAGGTCCTTCTCGACGTCGTTCCGCATTCTGAAAACTTCGTCCTTTGCTTCCAGAACAACTTCCTTCCGCTTTTGCTCTGCGGTCTTGATCGCGTCATTGACGATTCGCTTTGCCTCGTCCTCTGCCGAGCCGATGCGGGCTTCGGCGACTTTTCGTCTGTAAACAGTGCCGCCATAGAACGCAGCGACACCGGCAATTACTGCCGCGACCACCGCAGAGACAATGGTCCATACCAAGGGTACTAGCATGTCTCGTGGTCCTCCAACTTTTACTATTGATTTTGTACAAAATTATAGCGCTCTTTAAAAGCGCATCATTCGCCGTATATAATTGTAAAGGAATTGTTACGAAATTGCAATAGAGAGCGCGGTAAAATGCCTTGACAGCGGTGCGCAGGTGTGATATAACTCATACAATATACCATCATCGCGATGATGGCGGACATGTGCCGAACCGAAAGATCCCCGAAAGAGAGCGCTTCTCCGGCTGAAAGAGCGCGGGATCCCCGACCGGCAAACCACCGCCTGAGCGGCCGTCCAAAACGGCGCGGGTCGGCCCGTTACAGCCCCTACGAGCGGCGCTTTGCGCAATTCGGGTGGAACCATGGAGATTCTCTTCATCCCGTACGACGGGGTGGAGTGTTTTTTTATTTCCGGCACAAACTAAAATAGTCGCGCAGCGCTGCTGCAGAAAAGGGAATATTATGGGAAAAGAGATTGAGATCAAATTAAAAGGGGACGCGCGGATCTTTCCGGCGGGCATCAGCGCCGCCGAGATCGCGAAGGGCATCGGCGTGGGGCTGTACAAGGCGGCCTGCGCCTGCACCATCGACGGCGAATTGGCCGATCTGCGCACCCCGATCGAACAAAACAGCGATGTCGCGATCCTGACCTTCGAGGACGCCGGCGGAAAACACGCGTTCTGGCACACGGGCTCGCACGTTTTGGCGCAGGCGGTCAAACGGCTGTATCCCTCGGCGCGCTTCGCCATCGGGCCGGACATCGAGAACGGATTCTACTACGACATCGACTGCGCGGAGGTCTTCACCCCCGAGCATTTGGAAAAGAT
>JAVBVJ010000015.1:0-14697 GCA_031554355.1 Oscillospiraceae bacterium | reverse complement strand
CGTCCGGATCAGCAGGCTCGTCTTGCCCGCACCGGGCGACGCCATCAGGTTGACCATGAACACGTTTTTCTCCGCCAGCAGTTTGCGCAATTTGCGCGCCTGCACATCGTTGTCGAGCAGGATGGGCTTGCGGATGTCGATCAGCTTAATCTCTTTCATCAGATCATCTCTATCGTTTTGATGGAAAACTCTTTACCGGTCAGGAGGACGATGTCCCCGCTGCCGCACAGCGGACAGTTCCACGGGTCGCCGCTGCGGATGTGCAGCACGAAATGTTCCTTGCAGTCGTTGCACCGGCTGATGAGCGGCGGCTTCTCGATGACGACTTCCGCCGTCTCCGCCACCGTTCCGCGGCTCGCGAAGTGAAAAAACTTGTCGACCCAGCCGCTGTCCAGATCGTGCAGGTCGCCGATCTCGAGCACAACTTTCGTCACCTGCGCTGCGCCCTCGTCCTCGGCGCACGCCAGTACGGCGGCCAGAATCTCTTTGACAACGGGCAGCTCGTGCATGGCTTTCCTCTAAATTTCCCCCGTGTTGCGGCGCAGCTGCCGGACGTGGTCGTAGAGCTGCAGCACGTTCTCGGTCGGCGACCGGTAGATCGCTTCCTGCGATTTGCGGCGCAGCTTGAGCGCGCCGGTCGGGCAGGTCGAGACGCAGACACCGCAGCCGACGCATTTTTCGTTGTTGATCGTGATCTTGTCGCCCGGTACAATCCCTTTCATGAAGCAGCGCTGCTCGCACAGGCCGCAATGGATACAGAGATCGTTGTCGATCGTCGCGTAGTAGTTGCTGGCGAACTTCTCGGAGGGGCCGCCGTACATCAGCAGCGCTTTCATGACGCCGCAGCAGCACGGACAGCACGAACACATGACCTCGACGTTTTGGGAGTTCAGCACCTCGATGATGTTGCCGTTCCGGTCGCAGCGCCGCATGTGTTCGAGCGCCTGCTCCTTCGTGATGTAGCGCGCGTTGCCGTTCTCGACGTAGAAATCGGCGAAGATGCCGAACGCCATACAGAGTTCATCGTACTCGGGGTTCAGTTTGCAGCCCGTCGCCTTGGGGTTCATGTTGGACGAGGTCCGGCAGAAACAGGGCGTCAGCGCGATCTTGTCCTGACGGTTGATGATCGCCTCGAAGTCGTCGTCGGGCAGACACTCCCCGTTCTCCACCAATTCGCTGCGAACCGGAAGGATGCGGAAGAGCGGCTCGCTGGATCCGTAAAAACGACCGCCCATTCCGTTGATATAATGCTTTGAAAAACTGCGCGCGATGTTCGGTGTAAACCGGTCGATGTTGAATTCCAGAAAACCGTGGATGACCGGCACCAGCGAATATTTCGTGATGCCGGCGTCGTGCAGACGGAAGATCAGGCTGCGCTTGGACATCGACTGCAGCATGGCCTCCGCCTCCGCGAGCGGGATCCGCATACTTTCCGCGACCTCCGCCGCTGTCTGGAGGCCCAGCTCCATGTTCAGCGCGAACGCGGCCTCCTCGTCGGTAAAGAGTTCCTGCAGATACTCGAGCTCGTAGCCCGCGTCGGTCTCGGGCAGGCCCAGCCCCAGCGTATTCAGTTTTCTCTGAAGATGGCGGTAGATGCTCTCCACGGCAACTCTCCTAACGCGACATTATTTTCCCTTAAAGACCGGCGGTCTTTTTCCGAGAAACGCGGTGACGGCCTCGGAGGAGTCCTCGGTCATGAAACTGAGGCTCTGCAGATAGGACTCAAGGTCAAGCAGGGTGCGGATGTCCATATCGAGACTCATGTTGACCATGCGCTTCGTGTTGCTGATGCTGAACGACGGGCCGGCGGCCAGTTTTGCGGCGTAGGCGTTCGCCTCGGCGAGCAGGTCGTCGTGCGCGATAACGCGGGTCGCGATGCCGAGATTGTACGCCTCGGTGCTGTCGATGATGCGGCCGGTCATGAGCAGATCCTTCGCGCGGTGCGGGCCGATGGTCCGCGGCAGGAAGTAGGCGCACGCGAGGTCGGGGATCAGCGCCATGTTGATGAAAGCCGAGCCCATCTTCGCTTTGTCCGACACAAAGATCACGTCGCACATCAGCGCGATGCTGAGGCCGGCGCCGACCGCTGCGCCGTTGACGGCCGCGATGGTCGGTTTCGTCAGGTTGACGAGCTGCAGGCAGAACGGATGGAAGTTGTCGACGTATTCGACGCCGCTGTCCACCGTAAAGCCTTCGGTGAAACGTTTGATGTCGCCGCCCGCGCAAAACGCTTTGCCCGCGCCGGTGATGATGACGGCTTTGATTTCTTTATCCTTCTCCGCCTCGCTGACCGCGGCTTTAAAATCCGCGACGAGCTGGCCGGTCAGGCAGTTGAGCGATTCGGGCAGGTTCAGGGTGATGGTGGCCACCCCGTCTTTTTTCTCATAAATGACGGCTGTGTACGGCATAAGCTGCCTCCTGTATCTGTTTCAATGATGTTTCGGTTAGTTGTACTTGTAGAAGCCCTCGCCGTTCTTCATGCCGTAGCAACCGGCGCGAACGAGCTTGATGAGCAGCGGGCAGGGACGGTACTTGCTGTCGGAGGTCTCGTTGTAGAGCGTCTCCATAACCATCAGCAATGTGTCGAGGCCGACGAGGTCGGCGAGCGCCAGCGGGCCGATGGGCATATTGCAGCCCAGCTTCATGCCGGTGTCGATGTCCTCTTTCGTCGCGATGCCTTCGTACAAAACGAACATCGCCTCGTTCATCATGGGCACCAGGATGCGGTTGACCGCGAACAGCGGCGCTTCCTGAACCGTGATCGTGGTCTTGCCGATCTGCGGGCCGACTTCCTTCAGCAGCTCGTAGGTCTCGTCGGAGGTGTGGTATCCGCGCACCAGCTCGAGCAGCTTCATGACGGGAACCGGATTGAAGAAATGAGTGCCGATGAACCGGTCGGGTCTCTTGGTCGCCGAGGCGATCTCGGTGATGGACAGGCCCGAGGTGTTGGTGCAGAACACGCAGGACGGCTTGCAGATCGCGTCGATCTTGCCGTAGAACTCTTTCTTGACGTCCATCTTCTCGAAGATCGCTTCGAAGATCATGTCGACGTCGGCGAGCGCGTTGTAATCGGTGGTCTTGGTGAACCGCGCCAGAATGGCGTTGGCGTCGGCCTCCGTCAGCTTCTCTTTGGTGACGTCCTTGCGCAGGCGCTTCTCGATGGCGTCGTAGCCGCGGTTGACGAGCTCGTCGTTGATGTCGCAGAACACGACCGGGAATCCGGCTGCCGCAACGATCTGCGCGATGCCGTTGCCCATCAGGCCGCTGCCCACCACGCCGATGGTTTTAATATCTTTGAGTGTCATAGTGCTCTCCATTCTTCTGTTGATTTATCTTTTCGTGTTATTTATTTTTGAATGCGGGTTTGCGTTTCTCTAAGAACGCGGTCGCGCCCTCGGTCTTGTCCTCGGTCTCGGACAGGTCGCCGACGCTGTTGATCTCGTAGGTGATGCCGTCGTCCGCGGCGAGCGGCGCAAAGAGGTCGATGCATCTCTTGGCGGCCGTGATCGCTTTCGGCGCGTTGACACAGATCTGCTGCGCGATCGCCGTCGCCCGCTCGAGACAGGTTCCGGCTTCCGCCAGTTCCTCGGCGAGACCGATGCGGTAGGCCTCCTCGCCGGTGATCGGCTTGCCGGTAAAGATCAGTTTTTTCGCCATACCTGCGCCGACGAGGCGCGGCAGGCGCTGGGTTCCGCCGTAACCGGGAACGATGCCGAGACCCACTTCGGGCAGGCCGACCTTCGCCGCAGCGTCGATGACGCGGATGTCGCAGGCCAGCGCCAGCTCCAGACCGCCGCCGAACGCGAAACCGTTGATGGCGCAGATGACGGGCTTCCGGTAATTGGCAATTTTCAGATAGACGTCGTGGCCGCGGCGCGTAACCGCGATGCCGTCCGCCTTTTTCCAGGTGACGAACTGGTTGATGTCGGCGCCCGCGACAAACGCCTTCTCGAACGGGCTTGCCACGACGACGGCGCGGACATCGTCCATGCCTTCGAGCGCATCGAACGCGGCCTCGAGGTCATCGATGACCTGCGGGGTGATCGAGTTGACGGGCGGGTTGTTGATCAGGACCTGCGCGATGTTGTTGTCGACACTCAGCTGTACGGTCAGAAAATCCATTTCGCTCTCCTCCCTTAATTCAGGCGCTCAAAGATAACCGCCATCGCGGGTCCGCCACCGGCGCACAGCGATCCGCAGCCGTATGTCGCGCCGCGGCGCTTGAGCTCGTAGTAACCGCTGATCATCAGGCGGATACCCGTCATGCCGACCGGATGTCCGAGCGCGATGCCCGATCCGTTCGCGTTGACTTTGTCGAGGGGGATGTTCAGTTCGCTCAGGCAGGGCAGTACCTGCGCAGCGAACGCTTCGTTGATCTCGTAGTAGTCAATATCACTCTGCTCAAGACCGGCCAGCTCGATCGCTTTCGGGATCGCGTAGATGGGGCCGATGCCCATGATCTCAGGCTCGCAGCCCACCGTGACGGTGGACAGGATCTTGCACAGCGGCGTGACGCCGAGCTCCTCCGCTTTTTCCGCGGACATGATCACCACGGCACTGGCGCCGTCGTTGATGCCGGAGGAATTGCCTGCCGTGACGGTGCCGTTCTCCATGAAGACGGGTTTCAGGTTCGCCAGTTCCCCGGCGGTCGTTCTCTTGGGGCGCTCATCCTTGTTGAAGATGACCGTGCCTTTTCTGTTCTTGATCTCGACGGGGACGATCTCCTCGTCGAAGCGGCCCGCCTCGATCGCGTCGACGGCGCGGTTCTGGGTCAGCGCGGCGTATTCGTCCTGCGCCTCGCGGGTGACGTGGTAGCGCTCGGCTACGTTCTCGGCGGTGCGCATGATGCTCTCGCCGCTGAACGCGTCGATCAGCGCGTCGTACTGCAGCGCGTCCTCCATTCTGCCGGGCCCCATGCGCAGGCCGTTCCGCACCGTGGTCATCAGGTACGGGACGTTCGACATGCTCTCGGCGCCGCACACGAGTGCGACGTCGGTCTTGCCGAGAAGAATTTGCTGTACCGCGATCTCCAGCGCTCTCAGGCTGGACGCGCACTGCTGCTCGATGGTCGAGGCCGGTCCCTGCACGGGAATACCCAGTCCCAGCTGGATCTGCCGGGCGGGGTTGCCCTTCATGCCGTGCTTGTACACGGTGCCGAGGGTGACCTCGTCGATGATCTCCGGTTTGATGCCGGCGCGCTCGATCGCCGCTTTACCGACGATTTTCGCGAGCTCGACCGCGCCGACGCTGGAAATCGTACCCTGAAAATTTCCGATCGGGGTGCGCGCCATGCCCACTACAACGACTTCTCTTTCTTTCGATGAACACATACTGATCGTCCTCCTACCATTCGCTTTGTGTATAATTGCTAATATATTTTGTGTATATTGCACAGTTTTTTGCCGAAACTTTGTCGCAATGTTATTTCTATTCTATAAGCACCCGGACTAAAAAAACATCGGCGCAAAAGAGTAAATATGCAGTGATTAAGGATTAGAAAAGTATGAGCAAAACCGTCGCTGTCTAGTACATTTGTACTAGACGGGCTGTTTTCATGCGAAAAGTGCCTTATTTTGCGCTGTTTTTATTGTCTTTTTGTACGAAAAATCGCTCCGTCTAATTAATCCGTCCGATATCCGCGCCGATTCTGCGCCGCCGCCGCAATCCGAACGGCGGATTTTATACAGTTGCCGGAGGACGCGCCGCGCACAGCAAAGCGCCGCGGTCTGAGAGGTCAGACCGCGGCGCAGGGGTGTTGTGTTTATACCGGGATTTTTGTTACGGCTCGAACCGCATCTTCAGCAGCAGTTCGACCCTGCTGTTGACGCCGAACTTTTTGTAGATGTTCGCGACGTGCGTGCGCACCGTGTAGATGCTGATGTTGAGACTCTCGGCGATCGCCTCGTTGTCGTTCTTGCTGATCATCTGCCCGAGGATATCCCGCTCCCGCGCCGTCAGCGACGCCATCAGGTTCTGGATATCCTTGTTGCCGCTCGACTCGTCGCCGACAATCAGCACAAGGTTGTAGTTCTCGATGTTGCCCAAAATGTTCTCGCCGGTACAGGGGATACAGAAGAACCGGAACTTGTGGGTGATGTCGCCGCTGATGTGTTCCTGCCGGGACTGAATCAGCTTGAGACCGACCTCGAACATCACGCGCTGCAGCGAGATCTCCTGATCGCTGACGCGGTAGAGCTTGTCGAGATAGATCGTCTTCTCGTTCGGCGGAAGCATGTTGCTCATCTCCTCGCCGTAACTGCGCGCGCGCTCGTTGGAGCGCTGGATCGTCATGTTGTCGTCGAGCAGAACGGCGCCCATCTTGCTGTCCCCGAAAAAGTTGTCGAACCAGGTGCGCACCATCGACGAAAAGTTCTGCTGCATCGCGATGGCGAACTGCTTGGAGATGTAGTCGCTCATGTAGTTGAAGAGCAGTACTTCCTCGTCGGTGAAGTCGCCCTCCTCCTTGCGCTTGTACAGGCTGATCGCCGCGATGTGCCGGTTCTCGTTTTTCAGAAACGCGCGCATCTCGTAGTGGACGTTCATGCTCATCAGGAACTCGTAGTACTCGGTCTCGACGAACTCCTCGTACGGCATGATGTCGCGGATAGCCAGCACTTTTTTCACGCGGAGCTCCGGCGACACCCTGCTGAGGTTGAAGATGTCCATCTTCGCGTAGTACTCGTTGTAGCGCTTCATGTCGCTGTGCTTGATGTTCAGCGACACAAACGTATTGCTGCGCAGCTCGTAGTTTCTTAAGTCCTTGTAGGTCTCCTCCCCCTCGAACGGGCAAACCTGTATCGTGTGGTACCCGAAGTAATGGGAAAGCAGGTGAATCACATGTCTCGGGAAAGAGCCTGTTGTGTTCGGCAGCTGGTAGATCACGTCCAACATCTTGCCCAGCATTTTATCGGACAATCCGGTCAAGCGCTCACGACCTTTCCTTAGAACTTAAAACGTCATTCTCGGTGTGTTGTTTTTTTATTTCCGTCCGCTGCGTTTCGCTCAATCCTGTTGATTCCGCGAAACATCCCACTGTCAGCATCAGCCGATAGATAATTAATTATACCAAACCGTTTCAGATTTGCCAATATACCGCCTGTTTTTGCCGGTTACCGCATCCGCCGCGCAAATAAAACCGCCGGACGGCGATGCCGCCCGGCGGTCCTTCGTCGAAGGATTATTTGAAGATTTCGCGCGCGGCGAGTACTCTCTGGATATCGGAGACGCCCTCGACGATTGGGCCGATCAGCGAGTCGCGCAGGAAGCGCTCGACCTGATACTCCTTGCAGACGCCGTAGGGGCCGAGGATCTGCATCGCGAGCAGGTTGCCCTGCACGGCGGTGTCGGACACATGCGCCTTGACCAGGCCGACGCTCGAGATAAACTTCTCGAGGTGCTCGCGGTCGTTGGCCTGCGCGCCGAGCTGGTACACCATCAGGCGGCAGGTCTCGTACATCGCCGCGATCTGCGCGATCTTGAGCTGGATCGCCTGGAACTTCGTGATGGGTTTTCCGCGGTGCAGTTTTTCCTTCGCGTACTTAACCGCCGCCTCATAGGACGCCGCCAATGTGCCGAGCGACATCGCCGCAAGACCCATCTTGCTGTAGGCGACCGTGCCGAGCAATGTATTAAAGCCGTTGCCGAAGCCGCCGTGGATGTTCTCGGGGTCGGCGGGCACCTTCACGTTGTCGAGGAAGACATCGAACACGGGGCTGCCGCGGTAACCGATGGTATCCCACGGGGTCGAGATCGAGTAGCCCTCGCAGAACTTCTCGAACAGGAACCCGGTGATGTCGCCGGTCTCCGCGTCCTTCGCGAAGACGCAGATCGGGCCCGCGTACCCGGCGTTCGTGATAAAGCGCTTGACGCCGTTCAGCACATAGAAGTCTCCCTCTTTGCGGTAGGTGGTGAGAATCTGGGTCGGGTCGGAGCCCGTCTCGGGCTCGGTGAACGCGAACGAGCCGCGGCCCCTGCCCGCGATACCGTCGGTGATATACTTCTTCTTCTGGGCCTCCGTGCCGAAGAGCAGGATAGACTCCATGAACAGGATCGAGCAGCTCAGCGCGACGTTGGCGCTCACGCAGTACTTCGCCATCTGCTCGAACGCGATGACCATGCACTCGTAGCCCATACCGGCTCCGCCGTACTCCTCCGGGAAAATGATGCCGAGCAATCCGGCCTCCACCATCTGCTGGTACAGATCGTCCGGCATGTGCCGGTCGGTCTCGATCTCGTCGATGCGGGGAACAACGTTGCGCTTCGCAAAGTCGTTCACCAGATCGTATACCATCTGCTGGTCCTCGTTAAACGTGAAATCCATGACGCTACCCCTTTCAAAAAACTGTTTTGTTGTTTTTGTGCAAAATCGAATTCTGAGAATCGGCGGCAGCGGCCGTGCCGTTCGGTCGCGCCATTCCGGCGGCTTCTCTCGCTGATCCGCGACCAGTCCGGTTGCCGTTTTGCATCTCCAACTTAATACTATACCCGAATTTTTGCGGTCGTCAATCACCGCGCGGCGGAATCAGGCGCGCCGAAAAGCGCCTGTGCGACGCCGTTTTCGGGCACATGTTCCAACGCGCCATATCTATAAAATTAGAACTTCAAACCACACAGAAAAAACTTTAAATATCAAATAAGAAGTAATTTCTTCTAAAAAATAGCCCTGCTGTAAAAATATTTTTTCCGTAAAATGCGCGCCGGGAAACCAACATGGACGGTTCCCACGCGCCGAAAATTATTTTTCTTTTTATACCTCCCACTGTTTGTGCAGTGTCTCAGATTTTATTACATCTTTACAGGAAAAAACCAACTCCAAGCAGCCCTTTTTTACCAATTGACAGCCCTAATTCGGGCCGTTATCATGAAATGACAAGCATTAAATGGAACCGACGCGCGGGCACAGTTGGATGCCGGCGCGGACAATCACAGAAAAAGGGAGGCCCCATGAAAAACAAGACCATCACCAAGCCTGTACTGACGCCGGAGGATTACCGCCAGAGTATCCGGGACATGCAACTGCCCGTGTGGGCAAACGGCGAGAAATGCACCAACATCAGCGACAACCCGCTGTTCATTCCGCACATCAACGCCGTCGCCAAGACCTACGAGTACGCGCCGTCCGTGAAATCGCACCTGACCGGCGAGCTCGTCAGCCGTTTCTGCAACATCAACACCAGCGTCGACGACCTGGTCCAGAAAGTTAAGATGCTGCGCGGCATGAACAACCAGACCGCCTGCTGCATCCAGCGCTGCGCCGGTCTCGACGCCATGAACGCAACGTTCATCGTCACCTACGACATCGACCAGAAATACGGCACCAACTACCACGAGCGCTTTTGCAACTTCGTGAAGTACGTTCAGTCCTACAACCTCGTGACGGTCGGCGGCATGACCGACGTCAAGGGCGACCGCGGCAAAAAACCGCACCAGCAGCTCGACCCCGACCTGTTCCTGCACGTCGTCGAAGAGCGCGAGGACGGCATCGTCGTCAAGGGCGCGAAAGCCCACTTCACCGGCGTCGCGAACGCCCACCAGATGCTGGTTTTCCCGACCGAGAATATGCAGGAAGAGTCCAAGGATTACGCCGTCGTCTTCTCGTGCGCCGTCGACACCCCGGGCATCACCTATATCTTCGGCCGCCAGACCAACGACAACCGCAAAATGGAGCCGGACAACACCGACAACGGCAACTTCAAGTACGGCTGCGTCGGCGGCGAATGCCTCGCCGTGTTCGACAACGTCTTCATCCCGTGGGAAGACGTCTACATGTACAAAGAGTTCGAGTTCGCGGGTCCGTTTGTCGCCAACTTCGCAACCTGCCACCGCCAGAATTACGGTGCCTGCAAGGGCGGTATCGCCGACGTGCTGCTCGGCGCGGTCTACGGCATCTGTCAGGTCAACGGCGTCACCGGCGCCGGCCATATCCGCGACAAGATCGCCGACATGATCAACATGACCGAGACGCTGTACGCGGGCTCCATCGCCTGTTCGTACGAGGGCTACAAGACCCCCTCCGGCGCCTATCTGCCCAACCAGATGCTGGCGAACATCACGAAGCACAACACCACCAAGTTTGTCTACGAGATCAACCGTCTCGCGCAGGACATCGCGGGCGGTCTGCTCGCGACGCTGCCCTCCGCCGCCGACTTCAACAACCCCGAGATCGGCCCGCTGCTGAACAAGTACTTCGCCGGCAACCCCGCTGTCTCCACCGAGGCCAAACGCCGCCTGCTGCGCCTGATCGAGGCGCTCACCGGCGGAACCGCCTGCGTCGAGGCCATGCACGGCGCCGGTCCCCCGCAGGCCCAGCGCATCATGATGCTGCGCGACGCCAAGCTGGACACCAAGTACGATCTCGCCAAGGCGCTGGTCGACATCGAGTAGTCCGTTTCCCCGTTTGCATCGATCGATCCCGATCGTTCCTCACACAAAGCGAGCCGCGCTGATAGCGCGGCTCGTTTCCTTTTTCCGTATTAATTGCCCTTCGCGGCGTTCTGTTCCGCTGTCCGGCGGTCGTCGAGCAGCTTGTTCAGGGCGACTTTCAGCACGTCCCGCTCCCGCTCGTCGAGGCAGGCGAGCACCTCTTGATTGCTCTCCCCGATGATGCGGTCGATGTCCGGTTCCAGCGCGGCGCCCGCTTCCGTCAGGTAGACGTTGACCCCGCGGCGGTCGTCGGTGCTGTGTTTGCGCAGCAGCAGCGCCTTCTCCTCGAGGCGCGAGAGCAGCCCCGTGACCGTCGAGGCGTCGAGCCCGCTCGCCGCCGCAAGCTGCGTCGGCGTCAGGCCGTCCTCCTCCCAGAGATAGTACAAAATAACGTACTGGGCGGGCGTGATACTGCACGCGCTCAAGTTTTCTTTAAAGGTCTGATTGACCTTGATCTGTACCTGCGTCAGCAGATAGTTGATACATTTTTCAATTTTCATGACCCCATTATAGCGCATAACGATGGTAAACACAATATTTAAATGTAAATTATTTGCGAGGTAATATTTGGCTTGCAAATTATTTGCATTGCGGTTATACTGATCTCATCCACGTAAACCACTGGACGAAAGGAGAACGCGATGGACTTTCAACTGAGCAAATCGCAGCTGCTGCAGCGCGAGCTGTTCCGCCGGTTTGCCGAGACCGAGATCCGCCCGCTCGCCCGCGAGATGGACGAGAGCGAGCGCTATTCCATGGAGCTGTTGAAAAAGATGCAGTCGCTGGGCTTTTTTGGGATTCCCTACCCGAAAGAACTCGGCGGCGCCGGTGCGGACACGCTGACCTACGCGCTGTGTATGGAGGAGATCAGCAAGGTGGACGCCGCGTCCGGAATCACGATCTCGGTGCACACCTCGCTGTGCTGCACCTGTATCTACGACTACGGCAACGCAGAGCAAAAGGAGCAGTTTCTGCGCCCGCTGCTCGAGGGGCGGAAGGTGGGCTGTTTCTCGCTGACCGAACCCAATGCGGGCAGCGACGCCTCCGGGCAGCAGACCAGCGCGGTGTTGGAGGGCGACGAGTATGTCCTCAACGGCGCGAAGGTCTTCTCGACCAACGCCGGGTTCGCCGACACCTTTGTCGTCTTTGCGCTGACCGACAAAGCGATGGGCACCGAGGGCATCTCGGCGTTTATCGTCCCGCGCGAGACGCCGGGGCTGAATGTCAGTCCCGAGATTCCGCGCATGGGGATCCGCGCGGCGTCGAACTGCGGCGTCGCCTTCGAAAACGTGCGCGTTCCGGCCAAAAACCTGCTGCGCCGTGAGGGCGTCGGGTTCGAGATCGCCATGCACGCGCTCGACTGCGGCCGCATCGGCATCGGCGCGCAGGCCGTCGGCATCGCGCAGGGAGCGTTCAACGAGGCGTTCACCTATGTCAAGGAGCGCAAGCAGTTCGGCAAGCCGATCAACTCGTTCCAGAACACGCGCTTCGCGCTGGCCGAGATGCAGACAAAAATTGACGCCGCGCGGATGCTGGTCTGGAACGCCGCGACGATCAAGGACGCCGGCGAAAACTACGGCGCGGCGGCCGCGATGTGCAAATTGTTCGCGTCGGAAACGGCGAACGAGGTCACGCGGCAGGCCGTGCAGCTGCTCGGCGGCTACGGCTATTCCCGCGAGTATCCGGTCGAGCGCATGATGCGCGACGCCAAGATCACCGAAATCTACGAAGGCACCAGCGAGGTCATGAAGATGGTTATCTACGGCTCGCTGAAAGTGAAATAGGGGGCGCCGGAATGAAAATTATTGTCTGTATCAAACAGGTGCCGGACACCAACGAGGTCACGATCGATCCGGTGACCAACACGCTCGTCCGCACCGGCATTCCCGTCATCATCAATCCCGACGACAAAAGCGGCATCGAGGCGGCGCTGACGCTGCGCGACCAAATTCCCGGCAGCGCGGTCACCGTCGTCACTATGGGCCCGCCGCAGGCCGAGATGGCGCTGCGCGAGGCGCTCGCCATGGGCTGCGACGGCGCGGTGCTGATCTCCGGACGGGAGTTCGGCGGTTCCGACACCTTGGCGACCTCGACGATTCTGGCCGCGGCGCTCAAAAAGATCGGCTACGACCTGATTCTGACCGGCCGTCAGGCCATCGACGGCGACACGGCGCAGGTCGGTCCGCAGATCGCCGAGCATCTCGGCATCCCGCAAGTCAGCTACGTCGAACAGATCACGCCGGAGGACGGCGCGCTGGTGGTCCTGCGGCAGTTCGAGGACCGCTACCACAAATTGCGCGTCCCGCTGCCCTGCCTGCTCACGGCGATCAAAGAGCTCGCCGAACCGCGCTACATGACGGTTTCCGGCATCGTCGAGGCGGAGTCCAAATCCATCGAGACGCTCGATTTCGCGGCGCTTCAGGATCTGCTCGATCCCGCGGACATCGGCCTGAAAGGCTCGCCGACCAACGTTGTGCGGTCGTACACGAAAGAGCCCAAGGCACAGGGCGCGATCCTCAAGGGGTTGACCGCCGACGAGGCCGTCGACGCGATCATGGCGCGCCTGCACGAGAGTCATTTGGTATAGGGGGAGAGAAGATGAGTAAAGATGTATTCGTATTCTGCGAACAGCGCGGCGGAAAGCTGCTCGACGTCGGGTTTGAACTGCTCGGCGAGGCCGCTTCGCTCGCGCAGGATCTCGGGCAAAACGTCGTGGCGATGCTGCTCGGCGACGGCGTAAAACAGCACGCCGGAACGCTGATTCAATACGGCGCCGACGCGGTTGTGGTCGTCGACGATCCGATATTGAAAGAGTATCTGACCGAGCCCTACGCCAAGGCCGTCGCCGCGATTCTGCGCGCGCGGGAGCCCGAAATCGTGCTGTTCGGCGCGACGAGCGTCGGGCGCGACCTTGCGCCGCGCATCTCCGCGCGCATCAAGACCGGCCTGACCGCCGACTGCACCGGCCTCAACATCGACCCCGCGACCAAATTGCTGATGATGACGCGTCCGGCGTTCGGCGGCAACCTGATGGCTGTCATCCGCTGCAAGGACCGCCGCCCCCAGATGGCGACGGTGCGCCCCGGCGTCATGCAGCCGATGGAGCGGGACGATAGCCGCACCGGCAACATCGAGGATTTCCCGGTCGCCTTCAACGACGCCGACCGGAACGTCACGCTGCTGGAGGTCATTCCGAAAAGCAAAAACGCCGTCGACATCACCAAGGCGCGCTGTCTCGTCAGCGGCGGGCTCGGCGTCGGCAGCAAGGAGAATTTCGCGCTGCTGCAGGATCTTGCGGCGGAACTGGACGCCGAGGTCTCCGCCTCCCGCGCCACCGTCGACGCCGGATGGATCGACAAGGAGCGGCAGGTCGGCCAAACCGGCAAGACCGTGCGCCCCGATCTCTATCTCGCCTGCGGTATATCGGGCGCGATTCAGCACGTCGCCGGCATGGAGAACGCCGGGCTGGTCATTGCGATCAATAAGAACGAGACCGCGCCGATCTTCGGCGTGGCGGATCTCGGTATCGTCGGCGACGTCGCCGCGATTCTGCCCAAACTGCGGGACGCCGTCGTCCGGGCGCGCGCCGCGGGCATCGACTACAAAGCGCCGGCCGCCGAGCAGTACGTCGGGCTGGAAAACGTGCTGTACCATGTGCAGAACGGCATCGCGTATCTCACCATCAACCGGCCCAACCAGCTCAACGCGCTCAACCGCAAGACACTGACCGAGATCGGTTCCGTCGCCGACAAGCTGAAGGACGACGGCTCCGTGAAGGTGCTGATCGTGCGCGGCGCGGGCGGCCGGGCGTTTGTGGCGGGCGCCGACATCAAGGAGATGCAGGATCTCACCCCCGAGGGCGGGCGCAACATTTCGGCGCTCGCGCAGGCGGTGTTCTGCAAACTCAGGGAGCTGCCCCAGATCGTCATTGCCGCGATCAACGGTTTTGCGCTGGGCGGCGGCAACGAGCTCGCGATGGCCTGCGATATCCGCATCGCCACCGCGCGCGCGAAGTTCGGCCAGCCCGAGGTCAATCTCGGCCTCATCCCCGGCTTCACCGGTACCCAGCGCCTCTCGCGGCTTGTCGGCGACGGCGACTCGAAGCGCATGATCTTCACGACCGACATGCTGAGCGCCGAGGAGGCGCTGAACATCGGACTCGTCAACGTCGTCGTCGCGCCCGAAGCGCTGATGCGGACGGCCCGCGACATGGCGATGAAGATTATGTCCAAGAGTATGGCGGCGGTTCGGCTCGCCAAACGCTCGATTAACGAG
>JAVBVJ010000087.1:0-2731 GCA_031554355.1 Oscillospiraceae bacterium | reverse complement strand
ACTACTGTGCCGTTTCTGAGGTTGATAACCGTTAAAGAGAAAGAGATCGTTTTCGGTTTGTGCGGGCTTTTCGCGGAGCGGACGGCAGACGGAGAAGCGGGCAGCGCCTTGAGGCGCTGCCCGCAGCGTATTTCTGAATGTTTGTGCGGGCTGTCCGCAATGCGGGCGGCTTTGACGCGATAGATTTGAAAAGGAGAAGAGTATGTCAAAAAACACGGATCGGCAGGCAGAGATCAAGAACGGGCAGCCGATTGATTTGCTGCAGACCGAGATCGGCATGGAGGCGCCCGAAAAGCGCTACCCGATTACGGTCGGCGACAAAACGGTCGAGTTGAATCTGGAGCAGCTGATGGAGCTTGCCAAGCGCTGCCTCGAGATGGAGCAACCCGGCGGCGGCAGCGAGAAGGAGCTGCTGAAATCGGTGCCGGAGTTGCTGGAGTTTGTGCAGCAGTATCCCGGCGTCACGGAGTTTCCGGAGGAGGTTGTCGAGCTTATTCGCGCCGGCAAAAAGCCCGCGGACGCCTACAAGGATTTCGAGATGGACGGCCTGCGCAAGAAGCTGAGCGCGTTTGAAAAGAACGACGAGAACAAAAAAAAGGCGCTTGGGAGCGCGAAAGGCGCTGCCGAGAACGACAGCGAGTACGACGAGCTGATGTCGATTTACAAGAAAATTTTTAAATAGGGGAGAAAAGAATGATTCATTTTAACACAAAGTTTGCGGAAAAAATTCAGAGCTGTTTTGTGGAGGAGAGCATCGTTGCGGGTCGTCTGTCGACGGATTACGATTTCGACGGCGCCAAGACCGTCAAGATTTTGACGCCGCTGACGATTCCGATGACCGATTATAACCGCGGCGCCTCCGCCAACCGGTACGGCACCCCGGTGGAGATGCAGGACATCATTCAGGAGCTGACGCTGAGCCAGGACAAGAGCTTTTCGATGACCATCGACAAGGGGAACCTCGAGGATCAGGCGTTTACGAAAAAAGCCGCCGCGATGCTGCTGCTTCAGGTGAGCGAGCGCGCGATTCCCGAGATGGATACCTACATTCTGAAAAATCTCGCGCAGAAGGGAGGCGTTGTCACCGGCAGCGCCACCGCCTGCTCGAAGGACAACATCTGCGGATTGATCAGTGCCGCGACGCAGCAGTTGGACGACGCGGAGGTGCCGCAGAACGACCGCACCCTGTTTGTCAACGCCGCCGTCTACGCGATGCTGAAACACTCCGACGAGTTTCTGGCGATTGAGAGTATCGCGCGCGACGCGATCCGGCGCGGACAGGTCGGCACCTACGACAACATGGACGTCGTGAAGGTTCCGAAAAAGCGCTGGCCGGAGTTCGTCAACTTCATGGTCGTGCACAAGGGCGCGGCGACCGCGCCGGTCAAGCTGAGCGAGACCCACATCCACAACAACCCGCCCGGCATTTCGGGCAGCCTGTTGGAGGGGCGCCAGTACTACGACCTGTTTGTGTTCGGCGTCAAGTGTGAGGGCATCTATGTGCATGTCGACACCGGCGCCAGCAAAGGCAAGGTCTGCACCAATCCGGCCATCAGCGCCGCGGGCGCGCTGACCTGCTCGACCTCGGGAGCGGTGATGAAATACACCACCGACGGCACCGACCCGCGCTACAGTCCGAGCGCCAAGACCGGCACCCAGAGCGACGTCACCGCCGCCGGAACGGTTGTTAAGGCGTACGCGTTTCTGAACGCGGCAGGCGGTTATCCCTCCGGCGTTACAACGGTAACCCTGTAGCTTTTTCCGGCCGCCGAACGGCGGCATCCCGCGCGCCGCGGCAGGTAGAACGCCGTGGCGCGCGGCGCTGCGGGCGGAACGTTTCGGGTCACACAACAAGAGAAAAGCCGAACGGATTTCGCCCGCAGACAGAATAAGGAGGACAAGATGACCGGAAAACAATTATTGAATAACGCGCTGGCTTTGCTGCTGACGTCGAGCGAGATCTCGACCGATTACGGCAACTACGCGGTGCCGCTGATCAACCAGCTGTTGGCCGAGATCGCGCCGTACAACGAGATAGTGCGGGTTCGGGACGGGAAGGAACCGGCTGACAGTGCGATGCGCATCGAGCTGCTTTCGGACGAGCTGCCCTGTGAGCCGCTGATTGCGGTGATGGCGCTGCCGTACGGGCTGTGCGCCAAGCTTTTGATGGACGACGACGATATGGCGAAGGTGGCGTGGTTCAGCAATCAGTTCGTGGCGGCGGCGGAGGCGTGCGCCGGGGCGCTGGCGGAACCGGTAACCGACCGATATCCGAAAGGAGCGGCGGAATGAAACCGGTGAGCAACCAGTTCCGGCCGCAGCGGCGCAGACAGCTTTCGGTCTCGGAGTTTCGCGGGATCGATCTCTACAACGCGCCGCCGAACGTGTCGACGTCGCGGTCGCCCGACGCGCCGAACATGACGCGCGACGTGCCCGGGAAAGTGTGCAAGCGCATGGGATATTTCCAGAAAGGCAGCTACAGCGCGCGGATCAACGGCGTCCATAAGCTGGTGCTGGAGAGCGGCACCTACCGGCTGGTCCATTCCGGGACGCGGCTGTATCTGGACAGCACGCTGCTGTACAGCACGATGGCGAATGTGCGGTCGACGGCGTGGCAGATGGGGAACAAGCTGTATATCGTCGACGGCAAGAGCCTGTTGGTTTTTGACGGACAGACGGTGGACAGTATTCTGAATCAAGCCTATGTGCCGACGATTGTGCTGTCGCGGTC
>JAVBVJ010000010.1:0-5743 GCA_031554355.1 Oscillospiraceae bacterium | reverse complement strand
TTGACAAGCGCCCTCGCGACGGTTCGCTGACGCTACCAACCTTTCGCGGTAGGGCAAGGGCAAGTTCAAGAGCATCGCGGACTTCACTTTAGTTCGCGACGCGCCGCCCACAGGACTAGGTTTCGCCGTCGCATCACTAGTGCGGTGTTGCTATGGAGCTCAGTGAAGCCAAGGGCGTAGAAGATTGGACTATTGCTTTCGGGTCAGTGAAACGAGTAGAATAGGGGCGTATGGTTCGGAGGAATGCTATGAGAATTGCTGCGGTCGGAACGAATTTTATTGTTTCTCGATTCATCGAGGCGGCCGGTCTTGTCGACGGCGCTTCGGTAGAGGCTGTTTTTTCGCGCTCGGAGCAGAACGCGGCGACGCTTGCGCAGAAACACGGGATCCCGCGGACGTTTACCGACCGCGATGCTTTGCTTCGCGTCGACGATATCGACTTTATTTACGTCGCGTTGCCCAACTCGCTGCATTACGAGTGGACGAAGGCCGCGCTGCTCGCCGGGAAAAACGTGATCTGCGAAAAGCCGTTCGTGCCGTCGCGGAGACAGCTATCGGAGCTGATCACGCTGGCGCAGCAAAAAGACCTTTTTCTGTTCGAGGGCATCACATTGCCGTTTCTGCCGAATTACCGACTTCTGAAGGAGCATCTGTCCGATATCGGCCGCGTCGGAACGATTCAGCTCAACTACTCCCAGCTGTCCAGCCGATACGAGGCCTTCCTTCGGGGAGAGAACCCGAATGTGTTTACGCTGGATTACGCGGGCGGCGCGCTGATGGATCTGAATTACTACAATCTGAACTTCATGCTGGGGCTGTTTGAGACGCCGCAGGATATCCGCTATTTCCCGAACCTTGCGCCGAACGGCATCGATCTTGCAGGCGCGCTGGTGTTCACATACACGGACAAGGTCGGCGTCGCGGTCGCCTGCAAGGACAGCCGAAGCGAGAATTTGCAGCAGATCCAGGGGGATCTCGGCTACATTCAGTTCCGCTCACCCGCAAACACGCTGCAGGGCGGATTCGATGTCGTGCTGAACAGCGGGAAGACCGCGCATTACGACGCCCAGCGCGTTCAGAACCCGCTGTACTACGAGATGACGGACTTCGCGGACATCTTTCACAAACGGGATTTCGCGCGCAGGGACCTGCTGCTGGCCTACAACGCGCAGGTGATCGGCGCGCTCGAAAGTGTTCGACTGGGCGCCGGAATCCGGTTTCCGTCCGACGAAGAAAGCTAATAGGATGACAATGAAGCGGTTCATCGAAACAATCAAACCGGTCTGGGCGGGGCTGTTACTGGCCCTGGTCTTTTTGGGGTACATTTTTTATATCGGTGTCGTCACGTTTCCCATCACGCGCGCCGCGGTCGCCGAGAAGCTGGCGGATCAGAACATCGGCGTCCTTTCCGTTCGGGACGCGGTGGACGACAGTTTCCGCAACCTGCTGTCGATCGGCGGCGGCTTTACCACCAACAAGGCCACCTACATCGACTACAACGGCCTCTTGGCAAACTTCATGGGCCAGCGGTATATGAATGAGCGCGTCAAGCTGAACAACGGGCACCTGACGTATCTGTCGGATCCCTGCGATACAGCGGATTTTGCGGCACAGATCATCAATTTATACCGACATCAGCAACAGGGAGACAAGCGCTTTGTCTTTGTGCTGGCGCCTGCGCAGGTGCCGAAGTACGAGAACATTCTGCCTGCGGGGTACAGCGACTACTCGAACGAAAACGGGGATCATCTGATCGAAACGCTTCGGGCAAACGGCGTGCCGGTGCTAGATCTGCGGGACGCGATGGCGGATGACGGGCTGGTCTATTCCGACTCGTTCTATGTCACGGATCACCACTGGACGACGCAGACCGGGTTCTGGGCCTACACCAGGATCGTGGATTATCTGGTTGAAAATGAGATGATCGGGCCGGTGGACGCGAAATATACGGATATCAACAATTTTACGACAGAAACCTACAGTCGTTGGTTTTTGGGGTCGGCGAGCAGAAGAACCGGCATCTATTTCGCGGGTGTCGACGATTTCTCTGTGATCAGACCGGGCTTTGAGAACGGGGGCGTCACCTTCGAGGTGCCGTCGAAGTCCATCTTTCGGGAGGGGGATTTCGCTGAGGTCTGTTTTGACAGCGACGCGATTCAGCTGGGGTATTACATCCAATACCCCTACAATGTCTATATGGACAACGATTTCGAGCGGTTTCGGAACCCGGGCGCGCCTGTTGATCTGAAAGTCCTCTCCCTCGGGGATTCGTTCACAAATGTGCCGAGCGTCTATCTGCCGCTGATCTTCCAAAACTGTGACGAACTGGACATGCGCTATTATCATGACGATTTCGCGGCATACTACACGGATTACGACCCCGATATTATCATCTGCCTCATCAATGTGGCGTCGCTGGACGCCTCCAACACCGGTTACACCTTTTTCGGCGGGTAGACCGCAATACAATCAGATTTCATAGAGATGTTCCGACGAGGAGTCAACGTGCTTTTTTCCAGCAACATCTTTCTGTTTTTGTTTCTGCCGCTCACGCTGTTGGGCTATCTTTTGATGCCGAAACCGGCGAAGAACCTCTTCCTGCTCGTCATGAGTCTGGTGTTCTACGCATGGGGGGAGCCGCGCTTTGTGCTGGTGATGATCGGCTCGATCGTCTTTAACTACGGCATGGCGCTTTTGATCGACCGCACGCGCGGGAACAAAAAGCTGTGCAAGAAGCTGCTGATTGTTTGCATCACCGGCAATCTCGGACTGTTGTTCGTGTACAAGTATCTGGATTTCATGCTGACGAATGTGAACCGTCTCGGCCTGAATCTGCCGCTGACGAATCTGGTACTGCCGATCGGGATCTCCTTCTTCACATTTCAAGCGATGTCCTATGTGATCGACGTCTACCGCGGGGATGTCGCGGTGCAAAGGAAGCCGCGGAATGTCGGGCTGTACATCGCCTTTTTCCCGCAGTTGATCGCCGGCCCGATCGTCCGCTACCGCGACATCGAGCGCCAGATCAGCGACCGCAAGATCGATCTGGAACTGTTCACGGAGGGCGTCCGCCGGTTTATCATCGGGTTCTCCAAGAAAATCCTGCTCGCGAACACGATGGCGCTGATCGCGGACCGGGCGTTTGCGGCGCCCGACGCGGGTCGCTCCGCGCTGTTCGCGTGGCTGGGCGCGATCGCGTACTCGTTCCAGATCTTCTACGACTTTTCCGGCTACTCGGACATGGCGATCGGGCTGGGTCGAATGTTCGGGTTCCGTTTTTTGGAGAACTTCAACTACCCATACATCTCGAAATCCGTCTCGGAGTTCTGGCGGCGCTGGCACATCTCGCTGGGGCAGTGGTTCCGCGACTACGTCTACATTCCGCTCGGCGGCTCGCGGACGGAAAGCAGGGGGCGGCTGTTGTTCAATCTGTTCGTGGTGTGGCTGCTGACCGGCGCGTGGCACGGCGCGAACTGGCAGTTCCTTGTGTGGGGACTTCTTTATTTCGTGCTGATCGCGTTCGAGAAGTTCACCGGATTCCCGCAGCGATTCAAGGCCGGTTTCGCGAAAGCGCTCTATCAGGTCTTCACGATGCTCTGTGTCGTCAGTGGCTGGGTCATCTTTCGTGCGCCGACGCTTAGCGCGGGGGTGTCCTACGAGTTGTCGATGTTCGCGCTGACCGGAAACCCGCTGTTCTGTGACAACGTGATTCTGGTTGTTCGGGAGTACTGGGTATTTCTGATCTTCGCGCTGCTCTGTGCGACGGAACTGTTCAAAAAGCTGTCGGCGCGGCTGAAAGCATCGAAAAACAAGATCGTCCGCTTTATGTTTGACGCGGGATCGGTCGCGGTCTACGTCTTTCTGTTCCTCTATTCCGTCTCGTTCCTGATTCTCGGCGCGCACAATCCGTTCATTTACTTCAATTTTTAGCCGACATAGAAAAGAGCGGCTGCCTTGTGGCAGCCGCTCTTTAATTGTTTTAAGCTGTGGTCTCTTTACTCTTTTGTTCCTTGCGGTAGATGTCCCGCGCGTACAGCGCCGCGCCGAGCGCGCCGAGTATCTGCGGGTTGGGCAGTACCTTGACATCGTGTTTCAGTTCCTGCGCGATCGCTTTGACGACGCCGCTGTTCTGGGCGACGCCGCCGCTCATGACCACGTCGTCTTCTACTCCGGCGCGCAGCGCAAGACCGCAGGCCTTGACCGCGACGGATTTGTGGACGCCGGCGATGATGTCGGCTTTCGGCACCCCTTTCGACAGTTGGGAGATGACCTCGGACTCCGCGAAGACGGTGCAGGTGCTGCTGACGGTGGCGGGGTCGATGGACCGGTCGTGATAGAGACCCATCTCGGTGAGCGGCACCTCCAGCACCTTCGACATCACTTCCAGAAAGCGGCCGGTGCCGGCGGCGCATTTGTCGTTCATAAAGAACTGGCGCACGATGCCGTTCTCGTCGAGGCGGATCGCCTTGGCGTCCTGACCGCCGATGTCGATGATCGTGCGCGCGGAGGGCGCGAGATGAAAGACGCCGCGCGCGTGGCAGCTGATCTCGCTGACCTGATTGCTCGTGATCTCGGAGGTGAAGCGGCCGTAGCCCGTCGCGACGATCTTGGTCATGTCGGCGAGTGTCAGACCGGACTGTTCCAGCGCGCCGTCCAATGCCCGTTTCGGGCCGGAGGATCCGGTGCCCGCCTGAATGCTCTGCTGTGCGATGATGTCCGCGTCGTCGTTCAGGATGACGACTTTCGAGGATGCGGAGCCGATGTCGATGCCCATGGTGTACATGCGGGTACTTCCTTTTCCGGTTATGCGTTTTATACTTTTGCCGCTTTCTGGCTCTCTAGAATCTCGACGAAACTCTGGAGCCGGGTGCGGAGCTGTTCGGCGAACTGCATCTGCTGATCGACCTCTATATTCAACAGCGGGATGTCGTACTGATCCAGATGCCGTTTGAGCAGGGGATAGTCGAACTCCTCGGGTTCGCAGAACTTCATCATCGCGAGAATGACGGCGTCGGCGTTATATTTCTCCGCCATGGTGCGCAGCATCTCGAATTTGGATTTCTCCGGGTCGTAGATGAGCGAACAGCCATACATATCGATCCACATACGGGCAAGACTGTTGTAGGGATCGCTGTCCTCCGGCGCGTCGACGCGGTACTGGCGCGACTCCTGACCGAGATCGTCGGCCACAATCGCGATGTTCATCTCCTTGAAGAGCTCGATGACGGAGGGCGGCTCGAGCATGATACCGGTCACGACGGCCTTAATGCCGTCCCACGGCACTTTCGGCAGCGCTCTCAGCTGGGCGATCAGGTCGCGAAGCAACTCGTTGTGCTCCTCTTTCAGCATGAAGAACGAGCTTTTAAAGACGGTGTGGCGGATCACGGGGTCGATGACCTCCGGGCATTCGGCGGCGACATTGCTGAACTTGCGCATCAGCGCGCGGTGTTCGTTGTAGATTTTGATGCTGTTTTGGAGCGCCGCGTCGGTGACGGTGACGCCGCAGGTCTTCTCAAGACGTTCTTTCAGATAGATGTACTCCGCGCGCATATAAACGCGGGCAGCGTCGCTCCTGACGTTTCTCGGATGCGCGAACTGGAGGCAGGGAACCGGTCTGCTCCACTTCTGGCCGATCGCTTTCAGCGTGTCGCAAGGAACGGAGACCAGTACCGCGCTCAACCCGTCATAGACGCCCTGTAACTCTAATTCGGTGATGGACTGCATGATCGAGCAGGCGAACGCC
>JAVBVJ010000013.1:0-11850 GCA_031554355.1 Oscillospiraceae bacterium | reverse complement strand
CTCCCACGAGCTGCGCACGCCGCTGACCGTGATGTCCGCCTACGCCCAGATGACGGTCGGCGCAATCAAGAGCGGCGACATCACCGATCAGACCACCAAGGATCTCGAACTGATCAGCGCCGAGGCCGAGCGGCTGTCCACCCTCGCCTCGAACGTGTTGCAGTATTTCTCCAACACGGAGGTGCAGGCGCAATCCGCGCCGTTCCCGATCGAGGACACGCTGTACCAGATCGGGCATCTCTCGGTGCCGATGCTGCGCAAGAACGGCAACGTGCTGAACGTCGAGACCGAAAACGACATCCCGAATCTGAACGGCCGCGCCGAGGAGTTCACCCAGCTGCTGCTAAATCTGATCTCCAACGCCGCCGCGCACACCAAAAACGGCGTCGTCACCATCCGCGCCGGCGCGCTGGTCGCGGAGGATACCGGCGAAAAGACCGCCGTCACCATTACTGTGCGGGACAACGGCTCCGGCATCGACCCCGCGTTCCTGCCGCACGTCTTTGAGCGCCGAACCTCGGAATCCGCCGACGGCGCGGGGCTCGGTCTGTCGATCTGCAAAAACATCGTCGAGGCGCATGGCGGCACCATCGCCATCGAGAGCGAACTGAACAAGGGCACGACGGTGCGCATGGTCTTCCCCATCCAGAAAAAAGAAGCATAGCAAAACAGCAGCCTACCGGCTGCTGTTTTTGATTCTGTCGGTTATTACATCACCGCGCCGCCCGCGACCTCGATGACCTGACCCGTGATGAACTTGGATTCGTCGCTCGCCAAAAACAGCGCGAGATTCGCGACGTCCTCCGGCGTCCCCATCTCCCTGAAGAGAATCGCGTTGCACATCTCCTGAATCACCTTTTCGGGGATAGTGTCGACCATCGGCGTCTTGATAAAGCCGGGTGCGATGGCGTTGGCGCGGATCTTCGCGCCCTTGCGTGACAGCTCTTTTGTCCATGTTTTGCACAACGCGATGACGCCCGCTTTGGTCGCGGCGTAGTTCGCCTGCCCGATGTTTCCGTACAGCCCGACGACCGAGCTCAGATTGATGATCGAGCCCGTTCCCTGCTCCATCAGGTAGGGCCCCGCGGCGGCGATCATGCGGTGCGGCGCTTTCAGGTTGACGTCCAGCACGAGATCCCACTGCTCTTCCGTCATCTTGGTGCACAGCGCGTCGCGCGTGATGCCCGCGTTGTTGACGATGACATCGAGCTGCCCGAACTCCTTCCAGATGCCGTCGACCATCGCCGTGACCGCCGCGCCGTCCGTCGTGTTCATGACTGAAAAGCGGATGTTCGGCTGGTCAAACGCGGCCTCTTTCATGTCGGACGCGAACACCATTTTCGCGCCTTCCCGCGCGAACAGCTCGGTGATGGCGCGCCCGATTCCCTGCGCAGCGCCCGTGACGATACAAACTATTCCTTTTAAGCGATCCATGATTCTCTCCTTGATTTTCAATCTGTTCTCAGCGTATACCAGACCCCGCTATTCGTCAACCGTTTTCGCGGATTTTCCGCCGCTGTCCGCCGCTCTGCGGTAGCTGCGGCAGAACAGCGAGCCCGCCGCGGTCATGGCCGACCAGTCGCACCTGGCGCGGTTCGGCTCGCCCGCCACCGCAACCTGTTGCAACGAGATCCGCATCTTTTCGCACTCCCGCGCCGCCAAATCGTCGTACACCGCGGCGGGTTCCACAACCCCGACCCGGTCGTAAACCAGCGCCGTCGCGCCGTAGACGACCACGCCCAGCGTGTGGGTCGCGGTGTGGGCGACCGCGACTGCATGTGCCGCCGCACGGGCAGCCGCCTGCGCCGCAGGCACACCCGCCGCCGCCTTCGCCCCGGCGTGGCAGACATCGATCCACTCCCGGACTTCCGGCATCTTGACAGCGCCTTCGTACCACGCCCGCGCGGCCGCCATTGCATCGCGCAGGCGCGCGTCACTGAAACTCTTTGCATAGACCGGCAAAAAGTGTTCTTCCGCATAGCGCAGCGCCCACTGCCCGAGCGTCCGTTTGCTTTGGGTCTCGAACAACCGCATCAGCGCCTCTACTTCCGGCGCGTCGACGGCGCAGATGATCTTCCGTGGAGAATGAATAGCCCACACTTCCTTTGCTGGATTATCGTGGGTTTATTATAACACAGATCGCGCGCGGCGTATGGGTTCAAGTCTCATCACCCGCACCATCCTCTCTTTCAAAGAACTTGAGATTTTTGGTTCTTCGGAAAAGAGGTTTTTCCTTTTATAATGCGGGTTAGGCAGTTTCCGCTTTACAACATTTGTCCTTATGAACACTCGGATTGCGAAAGACCTCGAATGTTCATAAGAACAGTAACTATGAATTAGCGGTATTTATCACGGCTGCCGATTATGCTTATTAGTTACGAATACCTTTTTTCGTTAGGCGGATGAAGCTTAAAATAGTCAAACCGATTCCTATTACGATTACAGCGATGGTTAATATAAAAATCGTCGGCATCGGCTCAATAAGCGCATACTCCATCGGGTCTGAAAAAAATCCCGTTCCTGCGGCATGTTCCAATTCGAGCTTCATGGCATTGTACTGAATAATTCTCAACGAGAAATACTCTGCAATTAACAAAACAAAGCCGATTACTGAGGTTATCCAACCGACGGTAAACTGCCGCTTTTTTACATTATATTTCACAATGTCGGCTAATTGCGGAGAGGATATTTCCGTTTTTATTGGTGCTACATTTCCGAGAAGTTCATCGGTGGAAATTGAAAAAGTTTTGCTTAGTAACAACACTTTTTCAAGCTCTGGTATGGATTGGTCTGTTTCCCATTTTGAAATAGCTTGGCGCGATACACCTACAATTTCGGCAAGCTGTTCTTGGGATAACCCAGTAGCCTTTCTTAGTTGTATTATTCTTTCTCCTAAAGTCATCACGTACCACTCCTTTCATGATAAAATCGTACATAATCAGCCGGTTGCAATCTATCAAGGCAGCCTTGAATTCTCGCAACCATCGGTTGCAATCACAAGTTTTCGTATTAGTTTCGTTCAAAATACTAATTATCAGCACTTCGCGTTAAGTGGCAAGCTCACATAAGCCATAATCTCTTCTTCCCTACTCTCATTATAGCACTTGTTTAATTCTACCAATCAAACAAGGCAGCATATTATCCAACATCGCTTTTGTCCCCCAGGAACGACCACTTAAGTTTCGAAATTATAGTAGTAATGGTATGCTTGTGCTGTAAAATCTATTTTGTGCTTATGTACACTCGCACCGCGTCAAAACAAACACCTTTCAGTGGGTGTTTGTTTTTGGTGAGACTGATGGGACCGGGCAGCTTTGCTGCGCAAATCTGCATTCCTCGTCGCAGGCTCCTCGGACCCCGCGCCTAAAAACGGTTCCCCGAACCGTTTTTTACACGGCGCGTGCCCTCCCGGGTTCAAGCCCCATCATTCGTACCGCACCAGAAACAAGTACCCACCTTTCGGTGGGTACTTGTTTCTGGTGCGGCTGATGGGACTTGAACCCATACGCCATAAGACACACGCCCCTCAAACGTGCCTGTCTGCCAATTCCAGCACAGCCGCATATTCTGTTCCGCATAGCCACCGATGGGGCAATCGATGCGCGGGGTTGATTCGCTTAAAAACGCGTTGGCGTTTTCAAAGCTAGATGATTATAACATTGATGAGGCGGCACTGTCAACAGCGCCGCCGTCTTTTCGGGGATCTGTTTTTTGTCAATCTTCCAACAGGTTGATCGGCTCTTCCTCGCCGGTCGGCAGCTTCGACAACTGGCGCAGCTTGCTGTTGATCATGCGCGTCCGCGTGCCGATCAATGCGTCCAGATCCTCGTTGACCTGTCCGATGCGCTGCTGCGCGTGCGTCAGTACATCGCCGAACTTCTCAAATTCCGTCTTGACGGCGCCGAGCACCTTCCAGACCTCGCCGGAACGGCGCTGAATCGCGAGCGTACGGAACCCCATCTGGAGGGAGTTGAGGTAGGCCGCCATGTTGGTCGGGCCGACCACGGTCACCTTGTACCGCCGCTGGATGTCGTCCATGATGCCGCGCCGCACAACCTCGGCGTACAAGCCTTCCACCGGCAGAAACAGAATCGCGAAATCGGTGGTGTCGGGCGGGTTGATGTATTTGTCGTGGATATCCTTGGCGAACGTCCGCATTCTCGCCGCCAACCCCTGCGCCGCCGATTCGACGATCGCGGCGTCGCCGGTGTCGTAGGCGGTGTTGAGCGCCTCGTAGGCGTCCATCGGGAATTTTGCGTCGATGGGCAGATAGACGACGCTGCCGTCGTCGCCGGGCAGTTTGATCGCAAAATCCACCCGCTCCAGCGTGCCCGCCTTTGTCGCAACCTGTTTGTCGTACTGCTCGGCCGGCATAATCTGTTCCAGAATCGCCTCGAGTTGAATCTCGCCGAGCGTTCCGCGCGTCTTGACATTGGTCAGCACGCGCTTGAGATCACCGACCCCGACGGCCAATGTCTGCATCTCGCCGAGCCCCTTGTACACCTGTTCCAGCCGCTCGCTGACGAACTTGAACGATTCGGTGATCTTGGTCTCCAGCGTCTTTTGCAGCTTCTCGTCGACGGTCTCGCGCATCTTCTCGAGCTTCTGGTTGTTGTCTTCCTGCAGCGCTTTCAGCTGCCGCTCGATCGTTGCGCGCATCTCGCCGAGCTTCTGTTCGGTCTGCATAGAGTAATCGACAAACCGTTTGCTGATGGCCTGCAGCGAGTCGCCGACACCGGCGGTCAATGCGTCGAGGCGCTTGTCCTGCCGCTCGAACACCGCGCCGATCGTCGTCACGGTGGCGTCGGAGGTCATCTTCGCCATCTCGCGCTGCGACTGTTTCAGCTCCTCGGTCATGGTGCGCAGGATATCGCTGCTGTCTCCACGGGATTTGGACAGCTTCGTCAGAATCACGATCGTCAGGATCAGTGAGATCACCGAGATCGCCGCGGCGCAGATTGCAAGGATCAGTTGAATCTCCATGGCGTTTCCTACAGCTGTTTATTCTTGCCGCCGAACAGGCGGGCGTAGCTCTCGATCGCTTCCTGAATCACCGCGATCGCGGCGTCGCGGTCGGCGACCGAGTACACGGAGGTCTCTTTCCCCTCCAGCTCCTTGTAGACCGAGAAAAAGTGCTCCATCTGCTCGAACTTGTGCGCCGGCAGCTCTTTGACCGACTTGTATCCGTTGTACATCGGGTCGGAGAACGGAATCGCGATGATTTTCTCGTCGTTCTTTCCGTTGTCGACCATGTGGATGTACCCGATCGGGTAGCACTGGACAAGCGCCAGCGGCTCAATCGGTTCGCTGCAGATCACCAATACGTCGAGCGGATCGAGGTCCTCGCCGAACGTCAGCGGGATAAATCCGTAGTTTTCGGGATAGTGGGTCGAGGTATATAGAATCCGGTCGAGCCGAAGCCGTCCCGTCTCTTTGTCCAGTTCATACTTATTCTTACTGCCCTGCGAGATCTCAATGCAGGCCGTGAAGTTGTCGGGAGCGATCCATTTGGGTCTGATATCATGCCAAATATTCATCTTTCTGTCCCCCTTTTGTTTCATCTTAGCATGTTCGTATTGCCGGAACAAGAGACAGAATCACGAATCTTTCTTGATAACCAGCTTGCTTTCTGTACCATAGCGCAAACGCTGAATGTTGGCGCGGTGTGTGATGAAGATGATGCCGCCCAGCAGCGCCATAAACAGCGTGGAGTACAGCATCTCGTTCTGCGTGATCGCGCAGAAGATCAGGTTGGCCACCGGCAGCAGACCGGCCGCGACGAGCGCCGCCAGCGAGACCGTGCGGGAGATCGAGAACGTGATGCCGAAGATCGCGAGCTCGACCGCCAGCAGATAGGGGCTGATGATAAAGACGATGCCGCCCGTCGTCATCACCCCTTTGCCGCCGCGAAAACGGAAAAAAACCGGAAAGATATGGCCGAGCAGGACACAGACGCCCGCGACGCATTTCCCGGTAAAACCGGGCATGCCGGCGAGCGGAAAGGCCCACGCGGCCAGCGACATCGCGAGAATCGCCTTGCTGAAATCGCCGATCGCGGTCAGGATACCGGGCAGAATACCGACGACGCGCAGCACATTCGTCATGCCCGCGTTGCCGCTGCCGAAATCGCGAATATCCAATTTTTTAAAGAGCTTCGTAAAAATAATCCCAAAACACAGGGAGCCCAGCAGGTAGGAACCCGCCATGCAGGCTGCGATGATCTCGACTCTAAGCAGCATTAGCCTTCCTCTCTCTCCCGGACCAACAGGCGGATCGGCGTTCCCTCCATCCCGAACGTCTCCCGAATCTGGTTTTCCAGATAGCGCTGATAGCTGAAATGAAACAGGTCTGCGCGGTTGACAAAGCACACAAAGGTCGGCGGACGGGTCGAGGGCTGCGTGATGTAGTAGATCTTGAGCCGCTTTCCCTTGTCCGACGGGGGTTGAACCCGTGCGGTCGCGTGCGCAAGCAGGTCGTTGAGCCTGCCGGTCGTGATGCGCATCGCGTTCTGGTTGTCGACATAATTGATAAGCTCGAACAGCCGGTCGATGCGCTGTCCCGTCATCGCGGAGATAAAGATGATCGGCGCGTAGGACATAAAGCTGAAGTGCTGCTCGTACGTCTTGCGCTGGACGTCCATCGTCTTGCCGTCCTTCTCGATCAGATCCCATTTGTTGATCGCGATAATGCAGCCCTTGCCCTGTTCGTGGGCGTAACCCGCAACCTTGGAGTCCTGCTCGCTGAAGCCCTCGGTCGCGTCGAGCATGATGACGCAGACCTGCGCGCGGTCGACCGCGGACAGCGCCCGCATGACGCTGTACTTCTCGACCGCGTCGCTGATACGCCCTTTTCTGCGCATGCCGGCGGTGTCGATGAAGGTGTAGCTGCCGAAGCGGTTTTCTATTTTGGTGTCGATCGCGTCGCGGGTCGTTCCTGCGACCTCGGACACGATCAGGCGGTTCTCGCCGAGAATCTTGTTGATCAGCGAGGATTTTCCGGCGTTGGGGCGGCCGATGACCGCGACCTTGATGTCGTTTTCGGGCGGCGCGTCGGGATCCTCCGGTTCGAGGTATTTGCACACCTCGTCGAGCAGATCCCCCGTCCCGTGGCCGTGTATCGACGAAACCGCGACGAGCTCGCCGAGCCCGAGCTCGTAGAAATCGTAGAACGCCAGCGGGTTGTCGCCAATGCTGTCGCATTTGTTGACCGCGACAACGACCGGACGCCCGCTCTTTTGCAATATCGCGGCGACCTCGCGGTCTGCCGCCGTGACCCCTGCACGCACATCGACCACGAAGATGATGACGTTCGCGAGGTCGATCGCCGCGCGGCTCTGCTCGCGGATATGCACCGGGAGCTCCTCGTTGCTGTCGGCCTCGATGCCGCCGGTATCGATGAGCTGGAAGCGGTAGTTCTGCCAGACGCACTCGCCGAGCAGGCGGTCGCGCGTCACCCCGGGGGTGTCGTCGACGATTGCCCGCCGCTCCCCGATCAATTTGTTGAACAGTGTCGACTTCCCGACATTGGGCCGTCCGACCACCGCCACGACCTGATCTACCATGCCGCCTCCTCTCCGCCCGTTAGGATACGGGCCAGCTGTGCGCCGTCGTTCACTATCAGTATCGCACACTGCAGCGCTTCTGACAACGCCTCCACCGGGATACTGTCCAAAAAAATGTCCTGTTCGGTTCTGAGCATGTTGCGCGGGATCAGCAGCACCTCGTCCTGCTGCACCTTTACCTGCAGGAGGATGTCTGCCGCCGTCACGAGCCCCGACACCGTGATGCTTTTCCCGAAAAAGCGGTTCTCAACCGGTACGACGCGGCACTGCAACTGCGGATTCTTATGCGCCGCAAGAGCAGCAAGCTCCGTCATCAGCGGCGCCGCCAGCGTCCCCGTCAGGATCGTGCCCCGGAACGGCTTCGTCGCCCCGACGCACGCGATTTCCGACACGAACAGGTCGCGCTCGAGCGCCACCATGCCGACGCCGTTTTCGAGCTGGCGCAGCTCGTCGTAGTAGTCGAGCGGCGGGATCTCCCGCCCCGCGAGATAGAACCACTCGTCCGCGGGATAAACCAAGCCCACCCCGTGCTGTTCGCGGAAAACCTGTTGAAACCGCGCGATCTCGTCGAGAACTTCGGTAGCACTGTCGCGGTCGAAGGGCTCCAGAACGGGGAGGCCGGCGCGGTGGTCGGTCAGCCCGACCGGCACGACGGCGATGCTCGCCATCGCCGGAAACAGCCGCGCCAGCTCGGCGATCGAGCGCGTCAGTTCCGCGCCGTCGTTGACGCCGCGGCACAGCACGAGCTGTGCGTTGATCTCGGTGCCCGCGTCGGCGAACTGCTGCAAGTACCGCAGCTTCTCGCCCGCAAAGCGGTTGCCCATCATGGTGCAGCGCAGTTCGGGGTTTGTGGTGTGCACCGAGACGTTGACCGGCGAGATGCGCATTTGGACGATGCGCTCGGCCTCGGCGTCCGACAGGTTGGTCAATGTGATATAGTTGCCGAACAGAAAGGAAAGGCGCTCGTCGTCGTCTTTAAAGTAGAGCGACGGCCGCAGACCTTCCGGCAGCTGGTCGATAAAACAGAAGATGCAGTTGTTTTTACAGCTGTGCTGCCGGTCCATCAGATAGCTCTCGGCCTCGATTCCGAGCGGCTCGGTCTCGGATTTCACGATGCGGAAGTGCCGAACGGCGCCGTCGGTTTTGACCGCGACGTCGAGTTTGCGCGACGCCGAATAGAACCCGTAGTCCAACAGATCGTTGACGTCGCTGCCGTTGATGGAAATCAGCTCCGAGCCCGGCTGTATGCCCGCTTTGGCGGCGGGGCTTTTCGCGTCGACCGCGACAATCGGGATGCTCACGGCGGCACCTCCTTTCGGATAATCAAAAAGGCGAGGATTTCCATCCTCGCCCCGTTGCATTTAGTCCTCTTTGTTGATGATTTCTCTGCCCTTGTAGTAACCGCAGTTGCCGCATACCCGATGCGGAACCATCAACTCGCCGCACTGTGTGCATTTGGCAAAAGCCGGCGCAGAAACCTTCCAAACCGAGGAGCGGCGTTTATCGCGCCGGGTCTTGGAAACCCTTCTTTTTGGGACTGCCACGGATGCACCTCCCCTTTCGTTTGTTTGTGCGACCAGCATAATAAATCGCGTGCTTTAATATTATACATACAAACTTTGTGCTTGTCAATAATCCTTTTTAGACCATCGCGAACTTTTTAATACCCTGCGGAAGCGCGGTTTCCTCGCTGGAAACGGTGATGGTGATGATGAGGTTATCTTTGGCGATCTCCTCAATTTTATCCAGCAGCTGCACAAGGCCGTCCAGATCGTTTTCGCCGATTCTCAGTATGCCGTCGACATAAACCTCTTCGATATCGTAGTCGCCCGCCAGAACACCCATAAAGAACCCGTAGAACATGGTGTATCCCTTTATCGCATAGTCGTCGGTATCAATAATCCGAATCGATGATTTGATGTTGTAGGTGGACTTCATCCCCTTCTCGATGCAAACCATGCTTCCGGTCAGTGTCTCCGCCGATTCGTTCATCATATCGATCAGTTTCTTGGTCTTACCGGATCCCTTGTCGCCGACAATTAACTGTATCAAAGCCGTGTACCTCCATTATTATAATTTGACGAAAAGTTGTTTTCTTAAATCTTCGTAGCCGGGCTTGCCCAGCAACGCGAACATATTGTTTTTGTAGCTCTCGACGCCGGGCTGGTTGAACGGATTGACGCCCAGCATGTAGGCCGAGACGCCGCACGCCCGCTCGAAGAAATAGATCAGCCAGCCGACAGAGTACTCGTCGAAGCTGCCCGCCGTCAGTTCGATGCAGGGCACGCCGCCCTCGGTGTGCGCCAGAATCGTGCCGTTCGTCGCCATATCATTGATGTGCGACAGCGCGACGCCCTCCAGATACTGGAGCCCGTCGAAATCCGCGGGCTCCTTCGGAACCGAGAGGTCGGAGGCGGGCCGCATAAACCGCACCACCGTCTCGAACATCATGCGCCGGCCGTCTTGCATGTACTGGCCCATCGAATGCAGATCGGTGGTCAGATTGAGCGACATGGGTAAAATTCCCTTGCCGTTCTTTCCCTCGCTCTCGCCGAACAGCTGTTTCCACCACTCCATAAACATCGCGAAGTGGGGGTCGTAGCAGCAGATCGCCTCGACGACACGCCCCTTGCGGTACAGCACATTGCGCAGCGCGGCGTAGCGGTTGCAGTCGTTGGTCAGGCCGTCGGTGTCGTAGATCGACATGGCGCCTGCCGCGCCGCTCATCAATTTGTCGATATCGAACCCCGCCGCCGCGATGGGCAGCAACCCCACCGCCGTCAGCACCGAAAACCGGCCGCCGACGCTGTCGGGGATCACGAAGCTCTCGTACCCCGCCTTGGCCGCGAGATCCTTTAGCGCGCCGCGGGAACGGTCGGTCGTGACGTAGATGCGCCGCTGCGCCTCCCGCTGTCCGTAGCGCTCCTCGAGCACCTTTTTGAAAATACGAAAAGCAAGAGCCGGCTCGGTCGTCGTCCCGGATTTCGAGATGACGTTCAAGCTGACACGCTTTCCTTCGCACAGACGGAGGATGCGGTTTAACGCGTCCCCACTGATATTATTGCCCGCGAAATAGATCTTTAGCGGGCTGAAATCGTTGAAATAGGGACTGCCGAGCAGTTCGATGACCGCGCGGGCGCCGAGGTAGGACCCGCCGATTCCGATGACAACGAGCACATCCGAGTCGTCGCGAATCCGCGCCGCCGCCTCTTTGATCCGCTTGAATTCGTCGCGGTCGTAGTCCTGCGGCAGGTCGCGCCAGCCCAAAAACTCCGCGCCTTCACCGGTACCTTTTTTCAGTTTGGCGACCGCCGCTTTCACTTCGTCGGAAACGGCTTCCAGTTCCTTTACGGACACAAATTCCTTGAGGTGCGCAAGGTTCAGTTTGATTGACATCTTTGTAGCCACGCCTTTTCTCTTTATAGTTCAATTGTATTTTACAGGCGTGCATCTGTCAAGGCGAAATGGGCTATAACTTGAGCAGAGATTGCCAAAGAATTCTGAACGCGCTGCCGAATTCGATCTTGGCGACGGGCTCGACCGCCGTGATCGGATAGACGCCGATCACGATTCCCTCGCTGTATACCGTGATTTCGCCAAGCTGCTGGTCGGGGTCGATCGGCGCGGTCTGGGTCTCCGCCATCTCGACGAGATAGGTGATGGAATTTTTCTTGCCGCGGTCGACCACGATGCTGCCGGGCACCTCGTAGTGGTATGCGCAGTACTCACTCAACCCCAGTTTGACCTTCACCGGCGTGATGTTCGCGGCGTCGATTTGAAGTTCCGCGAGTTCGTAGTTCGCAAACCCGTAGTCGAGCAGCTCCCGCGCCGCCCGAAAGCGGCCCTCCGAGTTGCCGGAGCCCAGCACCACCGCGATCAGCTCCATGTTTTCCCGCTGCGCCGACGCCGCGATGCAGACACCCGCGCCGCTCGTCGTTCCGGTCTTGAGCCCGGTGATGCCGTTGAACGTCTTCAGCATCTTGTTGGTGTTGGTCAGCTCGGTCTCGCCGCCGCGCAGTGAATCCATCCACACCGTGACGTAGTTGCGCACCAAATCGTGGCGCAGCGCCTCCTGGGACATCAGTGCGACGTCGTAGGCCGTCGAGAAATGCCCCGGCTCATCCAGCCCGCAGGCATTTTTAAAGACCGTGTGGTGCATGCCGAGTTCCGCCGCCCGTTTGTTCATCTCGGCGACAAAGCTGTCCTCGCTGCCGCTGATGTGTTCACCCAGCGCCACCGCCGCGTCGTTCGCCGAGGCGATGGCCACCGCGCGCAACAGTTCGTCGACC
>JAVBVJ010000125.1:0-34774 GCA_031554355.1 Oscillospiraceae bacterium | reverse complement strand
CTCGGCCATCAGGTCCTCGAGGTAGACGACCTCGGCGCCGCGGCGGCGCAGCACGTCGGCAAAATAGTCGTGCTCGCGCTGGGCCATGTCGAGAAACGGAATGTCGTCGAACAGCAGGTTGCCGAGCGTCTGGGGGCTGAGATGTTCGAGCTCGATGCCCGGGCGGTGGAGCAACACTTTTTTGATCGGCGCGATCTCGCTGAAAACATGGATAGCCATGCGGATTTCCTTTCGGTGTGTCGAATGATCAAGACGCCGCGCAAAAGCGCGGCGTCGAGTCGGTCGTTATCCTTCGGCGCGTTTTTTCAGTGCCGCGTATTTGTCGATGGCATACTTGTCGGCCTTGGCGAACAGATCCTCGGCGCGGTCGGGGAAGGTGCGGGTCAGGCTGCTGTAGCGCACCTCGTTTTTGATGAAGTCGAGATAGTTCTCGCTGGGCTCCTTGCTGTCGAGCGTGAAGGGGTTCTTGCCCTCGAGCGTGAGGCGCGGATCGAAGCGGAACATGTGCCAGTAGCCCGCGGCGACGGCGCGCTTGATCTCGGCTTGCGCGTTGACGAGGCCGCCCTTGATGCCGTGGTTGATGCAGGGCGCGTAGGCGATGACGAGCGAGGGGCCGTTGTAGCTCTCGGCTTCGTGCAGCGCTTTGAGGGTCTGGTTGTAGTCGGCGCCCATCGCGATCTGGGCGACGTAGACATAGCCGTAGCTCATGGCGATGGCGGCGAGGTCCTTTTTCTTGACCTCCTTGCCGGCCGCCGCGAACTGGGCGACCGCGCCGGTCGGGGTCGCTTTGCTGGACTGGCCGCCGGTGTTGGAGTAGACCTCGGTGTCGAACACCATGATGTTGATGTCCTGACCCGACGCGATAACGTGGTCGAGACCGCCGAAACCGATGTCGTAGGCCCAGCCGTCGCCGCCGAAGCACCAGACGGATTTTTTGGCGAGCAGATCCTTATTCTTTAGCACCTCACGGCCGTGGGTGCAGGCGGGGCAGGGGCATTTGTTGCCGTTCTTGACGTACACTTCCTCCCACTTCGTGCCCATGAGGTTGACGTCGGTCGCTTCTTCGAGCGCGGCGATGTAGGCTTCGGCCGCGGCGGCGTTGGCGCTGCCATCCTCGAGCGTGTCGAGCCAGGCCTGTGCCGCGGCGGCGAGGTCGGCGTCGATGTGCTCGGCCTTCAGCATCTCGCGGGTCTCGTCGACCATGCGGTCGCGCAGCGTGTTCTGGGCGAGGTTCATGCCAAGACCGTACTCGGCGTTGTCCTCGAACAGCGAGTTGGCCCAGGCCGGGCCGCGTCCTTTTTTGTTGACGGTGTAGGGGGTGGACGGCGCGCTGCCACCCCAGATCGAGGAGCAGCCCGTCGCGTTGGCGATAAACATGCGGTCGCCGAACAGCTGGGTGATGAGGCGGGCATAGGGGGTCTCGCCGCATCCGCCGCACGCGCCCGAGAACTCGAGCAGCGGCTGTTTGTACTGGCTGCCCTTGACGGTCTTGTCGCTGAACTTCGCGGTGACCTCCGCCTTTTCGGGCAGCGTCATGGCGTAGCCGAAGACGTCCTGCTGGGCGATCATGTCCTCGAGCGGCTCCATGACCAGCGCTTTGTTGCCGCCTTTGCCGGGGCAGATGTTGGCGCAGCTGCCGCAGCCGGTGCAGTCGAGCACCGAGGGGATCATCGAGACCTTCATGCCGGGCATGCCGGTCATGTCGGCGGACTTGACGCTCGCCGGCGCGTCGGCCAGCTCGGCCTCGGTCATAACGGCCGGGCGGATGACCGCGTGGGGGCAGACGTAGGAGCAAAAGTTGCACTGGATGCAGTTTTCGGGTTTCCAGCTCGGGACGCTGACCGCGATGCCGCGTTTCTCGTAGGCGGCGGTGCCCTGCGGCAGGTGGCCGTCCTCGTAGCCGCCCGTGAACGTCGAGACGGGCAGCAGCTCGCCGCGCTTGTGGCCGATGGGGGTGACGACGCGGTCGACGAAAGACACGAGGTCGGCGCGGTCGCCCGCGGCTTTCTCCTCGCGGACGGCGCCGTCGGCGTTGGCCCAGCTGCCCGGAACCGCGATTTTGACGATGGCGTCGTCGCCGCGGTCGATGGCGTCGAGGTTCATCTTGACGATGTCGTCGCCCTTCGCGCCGTAGGAGGCCTTGGCGGCGTCCTTCATGTACTTGACGGCGTCCTCGAACGGGATGATGTTGGCGAGCTTGAAGAACGCGCTTTGTAGCACGAGGTTGAATTTGCCGCGCAGGCCGAGATCACGGTCGACCTGGAACGCATTGATGGTGTAAAGGTTGATGTTGTTCTGGGCGATGTAGCGCTTGTCCTGCGCCGACAGGTTCTCGCCGAGTTCCTCGGGCGTCCACTGGCAGTTGATGAGCAGCGTTCCGCCCGGTTTCAGATCCTTGATGATGTCGTACTTGCCGATATAGGCGGGGTTGTGGCAGGCGACGAAGTCGGCCTTGCTGATGAGGTAGGTCGAGCGGATCGGCGCCTTGCCGAAGCGCAGATGGGAGACCGTGACGCCGCCCGACTTCTTGGAGTCGTAATCGAAGTAGGCCTGCGCGTACATGTTGGTGTGGTCGCCGATGATTTTAATCGAGTTTTTGTTCGCGCCGACCGTGCCGTCGGAGCCGAGGCCCCAGAATTTACAGCTGGTGGTGCCGGCGGGAACGGTGTCCGGGTTCTCGGGGGTGTCGAGCGAGAGATGGGTGATGTCGTCGACGATGCCGATCGTGAACTGCTTTTTGCCGTCTTTGTTCGCGGCGTTGCGGTAGACCGCGATGATCTGGGCGGGGGTGGTGTCCTTGCTGCCGAGACCGTAGCGGCCGCTCGTGACGTTGCAGCCCTCGAAGCGGGTGCCGCGCAGCGAACCGATGATGTCCAGATAGAGCGGCTCGCCGAGCGCGCCAGGCTCTTTGGTGCGGTCGAGCACCGCGATGTTTTTGACCGACGCCGGAATCGTGGCGAGCAGGTGTTTCGCGGAGAACGGGCGGTAGAGGCGGACTTTGATGAGGCCGAGCTTTTCGCCGCCCGCGTTGAGGTAATCGATCGTCTCCTCGATGGTGTCGCAGACCGAGCCCATCGCGATGATGACGGTGTCGGCGTCGGGGGCGCCGTAGTAGTTGAAGAGGCCGTAGTCGGAGCCGATGCGCTTGTTGACCTCGTTCATGTAGGACTCGACGACGGCGGGCAGCTCGTTGTAAAAGCGGTTGCCGGCCTCGCGCGCCTGGAAGAAGATATCGGGGTTCTGGGCCGAGCCGCGCAGCACGGGGTGCGCGGGGTTCAGCGCGGCGGAACGGAAATTGTCGACAGCCTCGAGATCACACATCTCACGCAGAACGTCGTAGTCCCATGCCTCGATCTTCTGGATCTCGTGGGAGGTGCGGAAACCGTCGAAGAAGTTCAGGAAGGGCACACGGCCCTTGATTGCGGAGAGGTGGGCGACGGCGGTGAGGTCCATGACTTCCTGCACGTTGCCCTCGGCGAGCAGCGCAAAACCGGTCTGGCGGCACGCCATGACGTCGGAGTGGTCGCCGAAGATCGAGAGCGCGTGGCTGGCGACGGCGCGCGCCGAAACGTCGATGACGCAGGGCAGCAATTCGCCCGCGATCTTGTACATGTTCGGGATCATGAGCAGCAGGCCCTGAGACGCCGTGAAGGTGGTGGTCAGCGCGCCGGCGGCGAGAGAGCCGTGCACCGCACCCGCGGCGCCGGCCTCGGACTGCATCTCGATGACTTTCACTTCGTGCCCGAAGATGTTCTTGACACCGTTCGCCGATTTCTCATCGACGACCTCGGCCATGACCGAGGACGGGGTGATAGGGTAGATCGCGGCGACATCGGTGAACGCGTACGACACATGGGCAGCCGCGTTGTTGCCGTCCATCGTCTTCATGTTTCGAGACATAGAACCTCCTATATTGTCACAATAATATTGCTTGTTCCAATTGTTTATTTTATCAGATTTCATAAATAATGTAAAGATAAGGATAATTGCGTCGTCTTTTACCTTTTTTTTCGGCGATTTTTTGATAGCGGCAAAAAAAATACTGTATCGACGCGCCGACACGCGGAAACGGCGCATGTTCTTGACCGCAGTTGCGCGGCCGAATAGACAAATTGGCATTTTTCGTCTATAATATATTTTGGCGCAACATGAGAAACAATAGAATACTACGCGCCGAAGGAGTTTCGTTGATGGATCCTGACAGTTGGCCTGCTATATGGCCAGTCGTTCAATTGCTTGTTTCCCTTGTTATTTTGTTCTTTGCCATGATTTTTACCGGTGTTCAGATCGAAAACAGTTCCCAGAAAGAGATCAACGAGAGCGGCATCGGGATGTCGACGGACACCGTCGCCGCGCTGATCTTCAGCCTGCCGTTTCTGGCGTGGAGCGTCATCAGTGACGTGAAGATCGCGACGATGATCTCGGCGCTGTTTTTTGCGCAGCCGGAGATGCGGCCCGGCGCGGTTGCGGCGATTTCCGCCGTGATGCTGCTGGTGCTCGGTATCGCGGAGATCATGGTATTTATTCTGCTCCCGCTGTGCTGGGGGCGCGCCCGAAGCGATCAGTACGATGCGCGGATGCGGCCGATGCGGGCGCTGGTCTCGCTGTTCCGCCCCGTCGCGCGGCTGGTGACACTGCCGGCGCGGCATCTGATTCAGTCGCGCGGCGTCGCGTCCGAGATCGGTACCGTGACCGAAGAGGATATGATGGAGATGGTCGGCAGCGTCGAGAGCGGCAGCTTTATCGACGAGAACCAGAAGGAGATGATCAGCAACATCTTCGAGCTCGACGACGTGACGGCGGCCGACATCATGACGCACCGCACCGAGATCGAGGCGGTTCCTGTGACCGCGACGACCGACGAGATCATCAATACCGCGGTCGAGTTCGGGTACTCCCGTATTCCGGTGTTCGAGGGGTCGCTCGACAACATCATCGGGATTGCGTATGTGAAGGATTTGCTGCCGTACGTCGGCAAGGGCATCAAGGGCATCGATCTGACCAAGCTGTGGCGACCGACGCTGTTTGTGCCGGAGAGCCGCAGGGCCCGGGAATTATTATTTGACTTTAAGCAGCGGAAAATACAGCTTGCCGTCGTCGTCGACGAGTACGGCGGTACGGCGGGCATCGTGACGATGGAGGACATCCTCGAATCCATCGTCGGTGATATCGAGGACGAGTACGACGAGGAGGAGCGATATATCGTAGAGGAACCCGACGGCACCTTCCTCTGCGACGGGTACGCCGAGGTCGAGAGCGTGTTCGAGGCGCTGGGGCTGGACGAGGCGTACGACGACGTCGAGAGCGACACGATCGGCGGATTGCTGACCGATTTACTGGCGCGCATTCCCCGAAAAGGGGAGCAGCCGACAGCGGTGTTCGGCGGCGCCGAGCTGACCGCGCTGGATGCCGACGAGCGGCGCATCACGAGTGTCCGCGTCCGGAAACTGGCCGAAGATTAGCGATAACGAAAAGCAGCCGGTACGGCTGCTTTTTTCAAAACAGTGTTTTGTTTTTTGATATTTTCACTTTTATATTGTATATAGCTCCATTTTTTGTTACTATGACATCTAGTATATATGGAGGTAGATTAATGGCTGACTATGTGATTTATACGGATTCCACCACCGATATGGATGCGGCGATGCAGAAAAACCTCGGGGTCGAGATCATTCCGTTGGAGTTTACGATCGACGATAAATCGTACTTCAACTACCCCGACCACCGGGAACTCGCCATCAATGATTTCTACGACATGCTGCGCGCCGGGTCGATGGCGTCGACATCGCTGATCAATACCGAGCGGTACACCTCGGTGTTTGAGCCGGTGCTGCAGGCCGGAACCGACATTCTGTACATCGCGTTCTCGAGCGGGCTGACGGGCTCCGTCGCCTGTGCGTTCACGGCGGCCGAGGAGCTGTCCGCGAAGTATCCCGAGCGCAAGATGATCGTGGTCGATTCGCTGGCGGCGTCGATGGGCGAGTGTATGCTGGTGTTCCTCGCGGTACAAAAAAAGAACGAGGGACTGGGCATAGAGGAGCTCGCGCAGTACGTGAGAGATACGCGCGACCACATCACGACCTTCTTTGTCGTCGATGATCTGAAGCATCTGCACCGCGGCGGGCGCGTCTCGGCGGCCTCGGCGATTCTGGGCAGCATGTTGAACATCAAGCCGGTGCTGAAAGTCGATTTAGAGGGACATCTGATTCCGATCGGCAAGGTGCGCGGCCGCGCCGCCTCGCTGGAGGAGCTGGTCAAGAAATACGACGAGCTCGCGACGCACCCCGAGACGGGGCCGGTGTTCATCAGCCACGGCGACGCCGAGGAGGACGCGAAATGGGTCGCGGCCCAGATTAAGAAAAAGCATGGCGTGAAGGATATCTACATCAACACCATCGGGCCGGTCATCGGCGCGCACTCCGGACCCAGAACCGTGGCGTTCTTCTTCTACGGACCGACGAAATAAAATCCGTTGTCCGTTTTAGAGATCCAGAACCAGATTAATGAAAGCCGCCCGTGAGGGCGGCTTTTTCAGTTGTATTAATTCCTGATCGCATGATTTCTCGGCCTTGCTGGTCTTGAAACTCTGTACAGGAACTAAAAATGCCGCCTGAGAAGGCGGTATTTTTACAGGCCGAGTTCGGCGCGCGCGGCGCGCGGCAGTTTGGCGACGACCTCGTTGTAGGAGTTGGTGATCAGCGAGCAGATCTCGTTTTCGGGGACGCCTGCGCCAAGGCGGATGGACAGCCAGTACGGCTTCATTGCCTTTGGGAAGTGGTAGCCGGGCGTGATGTCGTTCGGGTAAACCTGCTTGTAAAAGTCGCCGAGGTCGGGGCGACATTTTAGCGTGAGGCCGAGGCGGGCGGGGTCGGCGTAAAACACCGCAAACAATTTGCCCTGAACCTTGATGCAGAGCGGGTCCTCGCCGAAGGGGTAGTCCTCGTAGGCGCCGGGCATCTGTAGCGCATAATCGACGTAATCCCGCTTTTTCATCCTCTTTCGTGCTCCTGCTGCGTTTTTTCTGCCGCCGCGACGCGCTGGACGAGCAACGCAGTGCGCTCGACGATGACGGGGTAGTTTTTGCGCAGATGCGGCAGCGTGCAGCTCGAGCAGTCCTTGACGCTGTTTTTCTTGAGGTAGCTGAAGTTGCCGCCGCAGTCGCGCCCGAGCGCGTAGAGCGGGCAGTAACAGAACAGACAGTTGAACTGCTCGGGGTCGACGCCGGCGTGGCAAGGGTAGTACTCGCAGGCGGTGTTCTGGTAGAAATCGTAGTGCATACGCACCTCCGAAAGGTCAGTCGAGTTTGAGGACGGCGGTAAAGGCCTCGCTGGGCACCTCGACGGAACCCAGTTGGCGCATGCGCTTTTTGCCCTCTTTCTGTTTTTCGAGCAGCTTTTTCTTGCGGGTGATGTCGCCGCCGTAGCACTTGGCGAGGACGTCCTTGCGCAGTGCTTTGACGGTCTCGCGGGCGATGATTTTACCGCCGATCGCGGCCTGAATCGGCACCTCGAACATCTGGCGCGGGATGTGGTCTTTGAGTTTTTCGGCGAGGCGGCGGCCGCGCGCGTAGGCCTTGTCGGCGTGGACGATAAAGGAGAGCGCGTCGACGGGGTCACCGTTGAGCAGGATGTCGAGGCGTACCAGCTTGCTGTCGCGGAAGTCGCGCATCTCATAGTCGTAGCTGGCGTAGCCTTTCGTGCGGCTCTTGAGCGAGTCGAAGAAATCGTAGACGATCTCGCCGAGCGGCAGGTCGTAGTGCATCTCGACACGCTGGGGGTCGAGGTACTTCATGTCCAGAAAGATGCCGCGCCGCTCCTGACAGAGATCCATGATGGTGCCGACGTACTCGGCGGGCGTGAAGATGTTGACAAAGACAAAGGGTTCGGCGGCGGACTGAATCGTCGAGGGGTCGGGGTAGTTGGTGGGGTTGTCGATTTGGAGCACCTCGCCGGTCGTTTTGGTGATCTGGTAGATGACGCTGGGCGCCGTTGTGATGAGATCGAGGTCGAACTCGCGCTCGAGCCGCTCGATGATGATCTCGAGGTGCAGCAGGCCCAGAAAGCCGCAGCGGAAACCGAAGCCGAGCGCCGCGGAGGTCTCGGGCTCGAAGGAGAGCGAGGCGTCGTTGAGCACCAGCTTGTCGAGCGCGTCGCGCAGATCCTCGTAGTGCGCGCCGTCGGCGGGGTAGATGCCGCAGAAGACCATCGGCACGACTTTTCGGTAGCCCGGCAACGCCTCGGACGCCGGATTTTTCGCGTTCGTGACGGTGTCGCCGACATGGGTGTCTCGTACGTTTTTGATGCTGGCGGTGAGGTAGCCGACCTCGCCTGCGGACAGCGCGGCGGCGGATTCAAGGGATTCTGGCAGCATGTGGCCGACCTCGACGACGGTGAATTCGGCGCCGGTCTGCATCATGCGGATGGTATCGCCCGGGCGCAGCGTGCCGTCCATCACCCGGATGTAGACGATGATGCCGCGGTAGCTGTCGTAGATGGAGTCGAAGATCAGCGCCTTGAGCGGCGCGTTCTCGTCGCCGGCCGGCGGCGGGACGCTGGCGATGACCCGCTCGATCACCTGATCGATGTTGTCGCCGCGTTTGGCCGAGATGCGCGGCGCGTCGAGCGCGGGGATACCGACATCGTCCTCGATCTCGCGCGCGACGCGTTCGGGGTCGGCAGAGATGAGGTCGATTTTGTTGATGACGGGGACGATCTCGAGGCCGTGGTCGACCGCGAGATAGGCGTTGGCCAGCGTTTGCGCCTCGACGCCCTGCGTGGCGTCGACGACCAGAACAGCCCCCTCGCAGGCGGCGAGAGAGCGGGAGACCTCGTAGGTGAAGTCGACGTGTCCCGGCGTGTCGATCAGATTCAGGACGTAATCCTTGCCGTCCAGGGCCTTGTAGCGCAGCGTGACGGCGCGGGCCTTGATCGTGATGCCGCGCTCCTGCTCGAGCTCCATGTTGTCGAGAATCTGGCTGGACATGGTGCGCTTGTCGACGGCGGCCGTCAGTTCCAGAATGCGGTCGGCCAGCGTGGATTTGCCGTGATCGATGTGGGCGATAATGCAAAAGTTTCGGATCTGTTCTTTCATGAAAACCTCAGTGGTTTAGAATATTAGCGCAGTTTGTTCTCGACCGAGCGCAGGTCCTCGAGCTGTCCGATGTCGATAAAACTGTTTTCGTCGATCGTGTAGACCCCGATGCGTTTGCCCGCCGCGCGCCGCTGTTCGATGTGGTCGGTGATGGGCAGGAAGGTGTCGGGCGGGACGCTGTTGATGAAGTCGACCGACGCGACGTACAGCCCGGTGTTGGTCAGCAGGTCGAACGAGGGCTTCTCGCGCAGCGCGGTCAGCGCGCCGTCCGCCGAGACCTCGACGACACCGTAGGGCACGGTGACTTTCTTCTCGGCGCAGACCATCGTGAAGTCGTTGCCGCCGCGGTGGCAGTTGAGCAGGTCGGCATAATCCGCCTCGATGACGGAATCGGCGTAGCAGACGATGACGTCGGTGTTGAATTGGCCGCGGAAAAAGCTGAGGCCGCCGCCTGTTCCGAGCGGGGTGTCCTCGTCGATGAAGCGGATGTTCGCGCCGCAGTCGACCTCGGAGAAGTAGGATTTGATGAGATTTTTCTTGTGGTTGACCACCATGTGGAAATCGTAGAAACCGAATTTCTTGAAGCGGTTGATGATGTGTTCAGTGATCGTGCGGTCGCCGACCGGAATCAGCGGTTTGGGCAGAATTTTCGTGTAGGGGTAGAGCCGCGTGCCGAGGCCGCCCGCCATGATGATGACCGGGACGTTGACGGGGGCGTGGTCGCGGTGCAGCGTCTCGTCGGCGAAAACGAGCGCGTGGATCTCGCCGTTTTTGTCGGTCATAGGGATGCAGGAGATCGTTTTTTCGGCGAGCAGCGCGCGCGCGCCGGCCTCGTAGTATCCCGGGAAGCACAGCGGTTTGCCGGCCGCCGCGCCGCCGATCGGGGCGTTGATATCGCCGCCGCGCAGCAGGTAGCGGCGGATGTCGCCGTCGGTCAGCACGCCGTCGGCGCCGCCGTTCGACGCGACGAACAGTATTTTATGGTCGCACAGTTCGAGTTTCGCCAGCGCTTCCGCGACGGATAGCTGCGGCGAGACAAAGTAGTCCTGAAATCCCATAGGCACTCCGGTTTACGAAAGAATTTGAAGAATCGCCGCTGCGACGCGGCGGACATCGGCTTCGGTGAGGTTGGTGCTGCACGGAATATTGAGCACCTGATCCTTGTAGTAAAGCGCCCGCTCAATCTCGTAGGCGCGGGCGTTTTGGTAGGGCGGCAGCGCGTGAATCAGCATCCAGATGGGGCGGGAGTCGATGTGCTGCGCGCGCAACTTGTCCATGATTTCGTGGACGCGGCCGCCGGTCATCAGCGAGTAGAGCCAGTAGTTGGGGCGGACGTTGTCGTAGAACGGCAGCAGCGGCACCCCGAGTTCGCGGTAGAGGTCGTAGTTGCGCTTTTTCGTCGCGATGAAGGTGTCCAGCTGTTCGGCCTGCGCGACGCCGAGCGCCGCCTGAATGTTCGTCATGCGGTAGTTGTAGCCGATCTCGTCGTGGTTGTAGAAGTGGTCGGCCTCATCTTTTTTTGCCTGAATCGACAGTTTGCGCATGTGATCGCGCTTCACGGGATCCCGCGCGACGATCATGCCGCCGCCGCCCGTCGTGATGAGCTTGTTGCCGTTGAAGGAGTAGACGCCGACATCGCCGATTGTGCCGGCGTGTTTTCCGGCGTAGAGGCCCGACGCAAAGACGCTGCCGAGCGCCTCGGTGGCGTCCTCGACGACGAACAGACCGAACTCGGCGGCGACGTCCATGACCGCCTCCATGTCGGCGATGTTGCCGAAGACGTGGACCGGAACGACGGCGCGGACGCGGCGGCCGCTGAGCTTTTCGGTCAGGACGCCGCCGGTGAAAGTGCATTCCTCCTCGCAGAAACGGCGCAGTTTGCGCGTATCCATGCACAGGCCGTCGTCGCAGTCCATGAAGACGGGGTCGGCGCCGCAGTAGCGCACCGGATTGACCGCTGCGATAAAGGTGACGGTCGGCACAAGGACGAGATCGCCCGCGGTGACGCCGCCCTCCATCAGCGCGAGGTGCAGCCCCGCCGTGCCGCTCTGGCAGGCGACGGCTTCGGGCGCGCCGACGAAATCCGCGATCTGCTTCTCGAAGCGCGCGATGTAGGGGCCGGCCGTCGACACCCACTCGGTCTCGATGGCCTCGGTCATGTAGGCGAGCTCGTTGCCTTTGAGGTTGGGCACCGAGAGCGGGATAAACTTTTCAGGCATAGAGGTTCTCCGTCAGATGTTGTAGATGTCGGCTTTGTAGCGCTCGACGTAAAGTTTCAGCCATTCGATGGTCTCGGCGAGACCGGCCTTTAGGTCGTAGCGCGGCGCCCAGCCCGTGAGCGCGCGCAGCTTGGTGCTGTCGCCCAGCAGCCGCTCGACCTCGCTCTTTTCGGGGCGCAGGCGCGCGGCGTCGCAGCGGATGACGGCATCCGGATTGATCTGGCGGATCATCTCGGCGGCGAGGTCCCCGACCGAGATCTCGACCCCGGTGGCGATGTTGACCTCCTGCCCGATGGCGGCGGGGCAGTTGGCGAGCGCCAGAAATCCGGCGGCGGTATCGGTGACGTAGTTGAAGTCGCGGGTCGGGGTCAGCGCGCCCAGTTTGATCTCGCGCTCGCCCGACAGCAGCTGGGTGATGATGGTCGGGATGACGGCGCGCGCGGACTGGCGCGGGCCGTAGGTGTTGAAGGGGCGCACGATCGTGACCGGCGTGCCGAAGGAGCGGAAAAAACTCTCGGCGATGCGGTCGGCCCCGATTTTGGTCGCGGAGTAGGGCGACTGGCCCTGCATGGGATGGTTTTCGTCGATCGGGACGTACCGGGCGGTGCCGTAGACCTCGGAGGTCGAGGTGACCAGCACGCGTGCGATGTCCTGCTGCCGGACGGCCTGCAGCACGTTGAGCGTCCCCTTGATGTTCGTGTCGACGTAGCTGTCGGGGGAGTGGTAGCTGAACGGGATGCCGATGAGCGCGGCGAGATGGTAGACGGCGTCGGCGCCCTTCAGCGCCTCGCCGACGCCGTTGGGATCGCGGATATCGCCGCTGAAGATCTCGACCTGGGATTGGATCTCTTTCGGGAAGCTGTCGATCCAGCCCCACGAATTGAACGAGTTGTAATAGACGAAGGCTTTGACCTGAAAACCTTCGCGGACGAGCAGTTCGGTCAGATGGCTGCCGATAAAACCGTCGGCGCCGGTCACCACGACTTTTTTGGACATTGGGGCCTCCGATAGTTACTAGTGATTAGAAACTAGTTATTAGAAAGGAATTTAAGAGACTAAGGGATTTAAGAGACTAAGGGATTTAAGAGATTTAGGAAGAAGGGATTCTTGGGAGAAGGGATAAAAAACGGGAGATCTTTTGTTATCTTTAAAATATATCATAATATAGAAGCGGGTAAAAAACAATAACCCGGGCGGGCGGGGCGGCGGCGCTGGAAAAAATAGGGGTTTACTTTTGCGAAAAATGTGGCATAATAAAGGCATCAATTACAAGGCGAGGACTTCAATATGAGCGGTGTTTTTTTGTGGTGGGGATTGTGCGCGCTGGCATTCGCGGCGGTGGTTATCTGTGTCGCGGTTTCGCTGATTGTGCGAAAACAAAGCAGAAAAACAGCGGAGGACAGTCCGTCCGCGCGCGGCAGGTAGAAAAATCAAATAAAACGTCTTTCGCATCGTAGCGAAAGACGTTTTATATTGGAAAAATCTACACGCAGCTGCCGGTGAGAACGACCTCGATTTTACATTCTCCGTTGATGAAGCAGCCGAGGTAGTAGCGCAGAGCAGGCAGCATATTGGCGTCGCTGACGCACAGCACGGTGTCCGCGATGTCGCGGTAAGCGCCCGCGACGGCTTTGACCAGCGAGGAGGCCAGCGGCAGGTCGTTGTTGTCCTCGTTGAGGTCGAGCAGCTCGAGCGTCAGGCCTTTCAGTACCGCCTTGCAGTAGCCGGTGACGCCGTTGTCGTTCGCAATGACAAAGACGAACTCGTCGCCGCGGAGATCCAGTTTCTGGCACAGTTCCGCGTTGTTCGAGCGATAGATTTGGATCACAGTTCCGCCCCCTTCGTGTATGCGTTGCGCAGCGCGTTGAGCTCTTCTTTCCTGAGTTCCCGATGTTTTCCGGGCGGCAGCATACCGAGCCGCAGCGGGCCGATGGCGATGCGTTTCAGGCGGATGACGGTGAGGCCGACCGCCTCGCACATGCGGCGAATCTGGCGGTTTTTGCCCTCAAACAGCGTGATCTCGAAGACGCCGCGCACCGATTCGCTGACGACGACGCGCAGCACGGTGGGTTGGGTCTTGTAGCCGTCGTCGAGCGTGACGCCCTCGGTCAGCATGATGAGCTGTTCCTCGGACAGCGCGGGTTTCACCGAGACGCGGTAGAGTTTGCCGACGCGGCTGGCGGGCCGGGTCAGTAAATTTGTGAGGGCGCCGTCGTTGGTAAGCAGCAGCAGGCCCTCGGAGTCCTTGTCGAGACGGCCGACGGGAAAGACGCGGACCGGCACATCTTTCAGCAGGTCTGCGATGGTTTTTTCGGCATGGGGGTCGTCGAGCGTCGTGACGAAGCCGCGCGGTTTGTGCAGCATGAGGTAATACATTTTGCGGTGCTTCTCGAAATAGAGGCGCTCGTTGTCAACGCTGAAAACATCCTTTAACGAGTCGGCCTTGTCGCCGAGCGTCGCGGGGTGTCCGTTGATTTTAACCCGGCCTTCGGTGATGAGCTTCTCGGCGGCGCGGCGGGAACAGTAGCCCTGTTCCGACAGTATTTTCTGGATGCGTTCTTTCATAAAAGCTTAGAATTTCTTTCCGCCGGCGATGATGCCCGAGACCTTGTCGATGACGTCGGGGACAGCGCGGACAATGTTGTCGGCGGTGGTGCCGATGGTGTCGAGTTGCATCAGCTTGACGCCGTCTTTTGTGGTGACGAGGAAGGCGATCGGGGTGATCGTGACGCCGCCGCCGTTGCCGCCGCCGAATAGCTGAGCCTCTTTTTTGGTGGGGATGTCGCTGCCGCCGGAGCCGTAGCCGACGGAGATTTTGCAGACCGGAATGACGGTGACGCCGTTTGGCATCTCGACGGCCTGACCGATGACGGTGTTGGCGTCGATCATGTCGCGGAGACCTTTCATTGCGGTATCGATCAGGGTGCTGACAGGATGGTCACTCATGGCGGTGCTCCTTTACGGTTGGTCGTTTTCGGATTCGGTTTCTTCGCGCGCAAGGTCGCGCCGGGCGGCGAGAAAAGCCCGCAGTACATAGAGTCCGGATAGTAGAATTATAAACAAAAACGCGCGGATTTGACAACTGAATTTTTCACGTCCCGTGTATTCGCCGGTGAAGTTGGGCAGGACCTCGAGCTGGTCGCAGGTGAAGTGGGGCCAGAGGTTGTGGACCAGCGACATCGCGCCGCCGATATACGCCCAGAGCCGACCGGTATGGATGCCGATTTCTGCGGCGTCATCGCCGTTCGCGACGAGCACGAGACAGACTTTGCGGAAGCGCAGGCTGCGCAGGATCCGGGCGACCGATTTGGACGCGGGGTCGAGCAGGCGGAGAATCAGGCGGACGGTGCCCGCGGTCTTGACGGCGGGGCTCTCCTTCTTGACGACCTCGATCTCCTCGTCGGCGGGCAGATCGGTCTCCTTTTCTTTATCGGAGTCGTACAGCTTGATGCGGAAGAACAGGTAGCGCAGCGTCACCGTGAAGCGCTTGTGCTCGTGGTGGATCAGCGCGTCGGCAGGGATGAACAGCGCGATTATGATCAGCAGAATCAGGCCGAGCACGACCCAGCCGATGATCTTCAAGATGAGCAGTACCACACTCAATCGAGAATCAACTCCTCGTTTTCTCCGGAGGTCACGGTGTACGAGTACTCCAGCTCCTCTCCGTGGACGGGCGGCAGGTCTTTGAGCGAATGCAGGTTGAAGCAGCGCAGGAAGGTGTCGGTGGTCTTGAAGCTGACCGGGCGGCCGGGCAGGTCGAGGCGGCCCGACTCGCAGATCAGGTTTTTACCCAGCAGGCTTTGGACCGGCGAGCTGCTGTCGACGCCGCGGATCTGGTCGATAAAGGTGCGCGAGACGGGCTCGTTGTAGGCGACGATGGCCAGCACCTCCATCGCGGCCTGCGACAGCGGGGTGTTGCGGCGCTGGTCGAGCGCGCGGGTGATGAAATCGGCAAAGACAGGGCGGGTTGCGAGCTGGTAGCGGTCGTCGTACTGGAGCAGACAGATGCCCCGCTCGGCCTCGTCGTACTCGGCGATGAGCTCGGTGAGCAACGGCTTGACCGCGGACTTCTCGATATCGATCGCGTCGGCGATCTTTTCGGCCGAGATCGGATCGCCGACGGCGAACAACACCGATTCGATGGCGCTTTTGTAAAAGGCTGTGTTCATGGGTCCCTCCTGTCGCGGAGCGTCGGTAGTATGGTGCCGTCGTCATCGATCTTCATGCGGCCCGCTTTCATCAGTTCCAGCACGCCGAGGAAGGTCGCGACCGATTCACTGCGGCTCGCCGAGGCCGAGAACAGCTCGCTGATGTTGCGGAGGCTGCCCTTGCGCAGCGCGCGCAGGATGTGGACGATGCGCGACGAGACCGAGACCATCGGCGCGGTGACGAGCGGGTCGAAATCGGAGGTGTCGGGTTCGTGCAGGCGGATGCCGCGCCCCATGACGGACATGAACGCCTCGAGCAACGCGAGGCTGTCGTGGGTGGCGGTGTACTCAGTCGGTAGCGGGATGTCGGCGGCGCCGCGCACAAAGAAGTGGATGCCCTCCGAGAGGTCGGACAATTTGCGCGCCGCCTGTTTGCAGAGGTAGAGCTCGACGAGCTGGCCCGTGAGCTCGCGCTCGAGCGCGTCGGATTCCTCGGGGCGGGGCAGCAGCGCGACGGATTTCATGTGGACGAGGTGCGCCGCCATCTCGATGAACTCGCTGGTGGGGTCGAGGCTCTCGGGGGAGAGCGTGCCGATCGCCGCGAGGTAGTGGTTGATCAGTTCGTAGATGGGGATGTCGTAGAGCTCCATCTTGTGGCGGGCGACAAGATGAAGCAGCAGGTCGAGCGGCCCCTCGAACTCGTTGATTTTATAGGTGACTGTCTCCATGGGTTTCCTTACGCGAAAATAGTGCCGAACAGGAAGGTCGCCTGATCGTAGACGCTTAAAATAAGATTGCTGAGATAGGTCATCGGGATCGACAGCATGCCGATATAGGACAGCACCATCAGCAGAACCATGAACGGGATGCGGTACCGGTTCATGAACGCGTTGGCGGTGGCTGGAAGTACGCCCGCCAGAATGCGGGAGCCGTCGAGCGGCGGGATGGGCAGCAGATTGAAGATGGCGAGCGTGATGTTGACCACCGTGAAGGCGAAGAGAATTTGGAGCGCGAGATCGGGAAAGTGGAAGAAGTTGAGGCCGAGTTTGAGCGCCACAAAGCTGAAGAAGCTTAGCAAAAGGTTCGAAAACGGGCCGGCGAGCGCCGAGGCCGCGAGGCCGAGGCGTGGTCTTCGGAAGTTGCGCGGGTTGACGGGGACGGGTTTTGCCCAGCCGAAACCCGCGAGCACCAGCAGCGCCGAGCCAAAGAGATCAAGATGTTTCAGCGGGTTGAGCGTGACGCGCCCGAGGCTGCGCGCGGTGGGATCGCCGAACCAACCGGCGACGAGGCCGTGGGCGCATTCGTGGACGGGCAGGGCGAACAATAAAATGACCACTCTCGCGATGAGATCGTTGAACGTCAGGTTTTGATAACTAAACATAATTTCACCTCAACCATTATAGCGGGAAGGGGTTGAAAAAACAACAGATTGCGGGAGGAAAAGCAATCTCTTGTTGCAGATAACGGATTGTGGTATTATATTCTTATTAAAAATAAGGAGCGGACGCATGGCGGAACAACCTCCAGTGGTGGCGGTGATTACGGGAACGCGCGCAGAATTCGGGCTGTTGCTGCCGGTGATTCGCGGGCTGATGCGCGACGAGACGCTGGATTTCAGGCTGCTGGTGACGGGGTCGCATCTGTGCCGCGCGCTGGGGTATACGCTGGACGAGATCACGGCGGCCGGGATCCCGGTGGCGCGGACTTTTGATATCCTGAACGACGACCCCAAGACGCCGGTGGCGACCGCGATTGCCCGCGCGATCGAGCAATTCGCCGCGTACTGGAACGAAAACCCCACCGATATGGCGGTGGTTTTGGGCGACCGGTACGAGATCTTCGGCGCGGTGACGGCGGCCGCGGTCTGCGATGTGCCGGTGGCGCACATCAGCGGCGGCGAGACGACCGAGGGCGCGAAGGACGAGTTTTTCCGGCACAGCATCACCAAGATGAGCGCGCTGCATTTCGCGGCGGCGGAGGTGTACCGGAACCGAATTGTGCAGCTCGGCGAACAGCCCGAGACCGTGTTCAACGCGGGGGCGCTCGGCGCCGAGAATATCATGACGATGACGCCGCTGCGGCGCGAGGAGCTGAGCGAACAGATCGGGTTTGACGTGGCGCAGCCGTATATTCTGTGCACCGTGCACCCCGAGACGCTGGGCGGCGGCGACACGATGCTGCTGCTTGAAAACCTGCTGCGGGCGTTCGACGACCTGAAACTGCGGGTACTGTTTACGGCGGCCAACGCCGATGAGGGCGGCGCCGCGATCAACCGGCGGATAGAAGAATACTGCACCGGGAATACGCGCTGTATGTTTGTGGCGAGTTTGGGCGTGCTGCGGTATCTGTCGGCGATGCGGTACTGTACCGCGGTTGCGGGCAACTCGTCGAGCGCGATCGTCGAGGCCCCGACGCTGCGCAAGCCCGCGGTCAATATCGGGGACCGGCAGCGCGGACGCAGGATGAGCGACGGGGTTCTCAACTGTGACAGCAGCTATCCCGCGATTGTGGGCGCGCTGCAAAAGGCGGTGTCAGCGGGGTTTGTCGCGGCGGTCACCGAGATGGAGAGCCCGTTCGGCGGCGGCGACGCGTCGAGCGTGATTGTGCGGGAGATCAAGAACGCGCTGCAAAAAGGGGTCGTGAAGAATAAGAAGTTTTTTGATATTCGATGACGGACGGAAATTGAGGATAGCATGAAGATACTGGTGGTCGGATTGGGGTCGATGGGCAAGCGGCGCATACGGTTGATGCGGACGTTCTTTGCGGACAAGGAACTCTGCGGCGTCGACGCGCGCGCGGACCGGCGTGCTGAGGCGGCGGAACTGTTCGGCATCCCCTGTTATGAGAGCATCGCGCAGGCGGCGGAGGCGTTTTCGCCGGAGGTCGGATTTGTGTGTACCGCGCCGCTGTCGCACGCGGCGATTATCGGCGAGCTGCTCGACCGCGGTCTCGATGTGTTTACCGAGATCAACCTCGTTGCGGACGGCTATGCCGAGAACACCGTGAAGGCGGCGGAAAAAGGGAAGACGCTGTTCCTGTCGTCGACGCCGATGTACCGCAAAGAGATGCAGTATATCACCGAGGCGGTGCAGGCCCAGAGCAGCCCGCTCGTCTACCGGTACCATGTGGGGCAGTATCTGCCCGACTGGCACGTCTGGGAGGATTACCGGTCGTTTTTTGTGGGCGACCGGCGGACCAACGGCTGCCGCGAGATCTTCGGCATCGAGTTGCCGTGGATGCTGCGCGCGTTCGGGGACATCAAAACCGTTCAGGCACGGAGTCTGCGGCAGACCACACTGGCCATCGATTATCCCGACAGCTATTTCGTGACGATCGAGCATCAGAGCGGGATTCGCGGACAGCTGATGGTGGACGTCGTGTCGCGCAAGGCGGTGCGGGCGTTCGAGCTGGTCGGCGAGCAGATCTACCTGAAATGGAGCGGCACGCCGGACAGCCTGCTGCGCTATGATTTTGACAACAAGACCGATGTGCTGATCGACACCTATGAGGCGGTGACGCAGGACAGCCGGTACGCGAAAAATATCATCGAGAACGCCTATGTCGACGAGTTGGCCGCGTTTTTTGCGGTGCTTGCGGGGCAGCCGGCGCTGACGCACAGTTTTGCGCGCGACACGGCGGTGCTGCGGCTGATCGACGAGATCGAAGGGGTGCAGGCATGAGGGTGTTGTTTTGCGGACTGGGATCGATCGGGCAGCGGCATCTGCGGAATCTGAGCGCGCTGTGTGCGGAGCGGGGCGAAGCGCTGACCGTCGACGCGCTGCGCGCGACGGCGCGGGCGTTGCCCGCGGAGTTCGCGGCGCTGCTGGACAACAGTTACGGGAGCAGCGACGCGATCGACGGTCAGTACGATGCGGTTTTTGTGACGAACCCGACTTCGGAACACGCGGGAACGATGGCCCGGTTTGCGGACAGGACCGCGGCGATGTTTATAGAGAAACCGGTCTTTGACCGCGGCGATATCGACGAGCGCATATTGGGGTTGAAAGAGGACGGATTCTACTACGTCGCGTGCCCGATGCGGTATCATCCGGTGGTGAAAAGAATGAAAGCGTTGGCAAAAGCCCATAACGTGATTGCGGCGCGGGCGATCTGTTCCTCGTACCTGCCGGAGTGGCGGAAAGGCACCGATTACCGCGACTGCTACAGCGCAAAGCGGGAGCAGGGCGGCGGGGTGGTGCTGGACTTGATTCACGAGTGGGATTACCTGACGGATCTGTTCGGGCTGCCGGCAGCGGCAAAAGGGTTCGCGGGGCATTTGTCGCCGCTCGAGATCACGAGCGACGACGTCGCGGTGTGGGCGGTTCGGTACCCGAACCTGGTGCTGACGCTGCACCTGGATTACGTCGGGCGCGCGGCGCAGCGGACGCTGGAGCTGATCTGCGAGCAGGACACCATCGTCGGGGATATGCTGGGGCTGACGGTGACGCACATGGTGACGGGAGAGACAGAACGTTTTGAGCCGTGCGATGTACATAGAGCCGAGATGCGGTATTTTATCGATGCGGTGAAGAATAAACAGATGAGCATCAACACGGTTGTGAGCGCGGCGGCGGTGCTGAGAACCGCGCTCGGTTCCGTGGAGGAGAAGGCATGAACATTTTGGTGACGATCTGCGCGCGGGCGGGATCGAAGGGTGTGAAATCCAAGAATCTGCGCGATTTTCTGGAGAGGCCGATCTGTTACTACACCTTGGCGGCGCTGGATTTATTCATAATACGGTACGGCAACGAGTACGGGGACATCACATTGGCGGTCAACACCGACGCCGTTGAGCTGCGGGCGCAGATTGAGCGGGCGGGCTTCCGGTTTATCGCGGCGCCGCGCCGGGAGAGTTTAGCGGGGGATACGGCCTCGAAGATCGACGTGATCCGCGATACGCTGCGGTACGCCGAGGAGCAGACCGGCGGAACCTACGACGTCGTCGTGGACATGGATCTGACGAGCCCGCTGCGGCGGGTCGAGGATATAAGAAATATCATTGAGGCACTCGCCGGGACGGCGGGCGCGGAGGTCGCGCTGTCGGTGACGGAGGCGCGGCGGAACCCCTATTTCAACCAGCTGGTGCGCGGGGAGGACGGCTTCCTGCACACCGCGATCGAGAGCAACTTTGTGGCGCGGCAGCAGGCGCCGGAGATTCTGGACGCCAACGCGTCGCTGTACGCGTACAGCCCGGCGTTTTTGCGGGGCTCCGACGCGATTATTTTAAAAGCGAAACTGGTGTCGGCGATGATGCCCGATACCGGGATTTTGGATATTGACAGCGAGCGCGATTTTGAGCTGATGCAGGTGATTGCGCGGTATCTGTACCAGAACGATCCGCTGTACGGCGAGGTGCGCGACCATATCGCGTCGTTTTTTGAAGGGAATAAACCATGAGGAACAGATGGAAAGCAGCGGTTGCCGCGGGGCTGATGGTCTGCCTGTTGTGCGGATGTTCGCTGTTCGGACAGAAAAAGGAAGCCGGGTTTGTGATATTGGATCCGGTTCCGCCCATCGACGCGCCGGTGTACGAGGGCAGCGATATCGCGGGATCCCCGTTTGTGGGAGAATTTATCAACACATTCTGTGCGATACAGGCCAGCCGCGCGGACGGGGTCTACATCGACGAGGAGCACACCCCGAAACTGACCTGCAACGCCGACGGCACCTTTGTGCTGACCGTGGTGAGCGACATGGTGAACCACAAGATGCGGGATGTCAAGGGGACGTTTACGGTGGACGGGGAGACGGCGGAGTTTGTGCCGGACGGGATGCCCGACGCGGCGTTTCAAGCTAAGATGGTGAACAAGGACGAGCTTCGGATTGTCGGCGAGGGCGTTGACAGCGTGACAAACGGCGATATATTCGGCCGTATCAACGAGTAGAAACGGGCGGAAGAATGGGGTTGGATTTTCTGATTCTGTACGAGCACATCGTGCGGGAGTTTGAAAACAATTGTCTGCTGATTGCGGAACTGGAGCGGCGCGGGTATACCGCCGAGCTCTTTCAGCTGATGGACCGGAAAAAGCTGCGGTACTTTTTTGGGCGCAAGCCGAAGGTGCTTGTGACGTCGGCGATGTACAACAACGAGACGCTGAACAGCTTTGTTTACAACAATGTCGGGAAGCTCGACAAGGTCGTCAACCTGCACTGGGAGGAGGTTCTGTCCCGGGAGCAGGAGGAGAGCGCGTTCTACAACCTGAGCGAGAACGCGACGAAATGCACCCACATCTGCTGGGGGGAGGCGGCGCGCGACCGCATCGTGCGGAACGGGGTGCCCGCGAACAACGCCGTCATCACCGGCGCGGTGCAGCTTGATTTTTTGGACGCGCGTTTTAAGGGGTACTTCAAAAGCCGCGCGCAGCTGGCCGCCGAATACGGATTGGACAACGGCAAGCGCTGGCTGCTGTACGTCAGTTCCTTTTCCTGCGCGTTTATGGACGACAAAGAGGTTGAGGAGCTCAACGAGATGACCGACCTCGATTTTAAGGGATTTAAAGAGACCGGCGCCCGCTCGATGGCGGTGACGCTGGACTGGTTCGATCAAATGCTGGACGCGCATCCTGAGACGGAACTGATCTACCGGCCGCATCCCAACGAGTGGAACTCGCCGCCGCTGGCCGAGATGACGCAGAAACACCAGAATTTTCATGTGATACGGGATTACTCGGTCAAGCAGTGGATCAAGGAGTGCGACCTGATTCTGACGTGGATGAGCACCTCGATCGCCGAGATCTACTACGCGAAGAAGAGCTGTATCGTCGTGCGGCCCGAGCCGCTGTACGACGACTACGACCCGGTGACCTACGCCAATGTCCGGGCGGTCGACAGCTTCGAGAAGCTGATGGACGCGGTGGGCGCGGCGGCGCATCCGTTCCCGATCGACGAGGCGCAGATGGCGTACCACTACGACGTCGACCCCGAAAATCCGGCGTATAGTCGCGTCTGCGATCTGCTGGAGTGGACGCTGCGCAACCCGCCGCGGGATCTGCCGTTTTCGGCCGGATACCGGCCGCGGTTCAACGGGCTCAAGTTCTTTGTACTGCTGGGGCTGCATATCATGATCGGACTGCGGATCAATCCGCATTGGTTCGATTTTTTGGGCAAGGGGTTTACCGACCAGACCGAGCGGCTGATGGATTATTACCGCAAGGCTTATGTGAACAAGAAGGAGACCCGCCGATTGATAGACGAGTTAAAGGGGTATCTCGCGTGAGTGAACCGAAAAAAGACGCATTAGACCCCGTATCGCTGGTCGGGTCCATCTTCAAATTTTCGATCGCGACGTGGTTGAACGCGGTGATGCTGCTGGCCGTGCTGTTTCTGGTCAACTATGTGTTTCGCGACGATACCGGCGTGTTCGGACTGTACAACCTGTACTACACCGCGACGATTGTGTTGATGAACGTGGCGCTGTTGGGGTTGGACCACGCCTACATCCGCTTTTACAACGAGCCGCCCGACGGGATTCGGGACAGCAGGCAATTGGCCTCGACCTGTATGCTGCTGTCGATTGTTTTCCTGTTCGTCGTGACGCTGGTCTGTTCGCTGATCTTTCCGGGGGCGGTGAGCGCGCTGTTCTTTGAGGGCGACGCCACCCGGCGGGGATTGGTCGTGCTGATCTGTGTCGGCGCGTTTTTTCAGATGGTGGTGCGCTACTTCAACATCACCTACCGCATGCAGCTGAACGTCAAGCTGTACTCGATTCAGTCGATTCTGCTGCAGTTCTTTTCGCGGGTGTTCTACCTGTTTGCGGCGGTGTTCAGCAAGAACATCGAGACGCTGATTCTGTTCAGCCTGATTGGGTTGGGGGTTTTTGCGGGGGCGTTTTTCCTGTTGCAGCGCAGAACGATGCTGGCCGACAAGTGGCAGATCGAGCGCGGCGGGGTCCGCCCGCTGCTGAAGTACGGCGTCGCGCTGGCGCCGAACACCGTGTTGTATCAGGTCAACAACCTGTTTTCGCTGGGCTATGTGAACGTGATGCTGGGCAGCGGGCAGCTCGGGGTCTACTCGTTTCTGTCGTATCTGAGCATGGCGCTCGGGGTGATTCAGGCGGGATTCTCGACGTTCTGGTCGGCGTTTATCTTCGGGAACTACAAGCAGGAGCAGCGCAAGATCCGGCGGGTGCACGATTACCTGACATTCATCATGCTCTGTCTGATGGCGGTGCTGATTATGGCGCAGCCGCTGATCTTCGCGATTTTCGGGACGTTTCAAAGCGGGGCCCCGATTTTAGGGTTCATGGTTTACGCGGCGATTCTGCTGATTATCTCCGAGACGACGGTGTACGGGATTCTGATCGCGAAGAAGTCGTACTACGATTCGATCGGGACGGCGATTTCGGTGAGCGTCAACATTTTGGCCTGTCTGTGGCTGGTGCCGAGGATGGGCATGGCGGGCGCGGCGATCGCGCTGATGATTTCGGGGATCGCGATGTTCGTGTTCCGCACCGTCATCGCGCAGCGGCTGTACAGGAGCATGGATTCGCCGGTGCGGACAGCCGCCGCGCTGGCGCTGATGCTGGGGCTTTGTATGATCAGCTACGCGTTTGCCGACCGGGCGCTCGTGGTATCGGGGTCGGCGGCGGCGCTGCTGGCAGTGTATTGCGGGATGTACCGCGCGGAACTGAAGCGTTGTTTCGGCATTGCCGGAGAGGTGCTGCGGTCGCTGAAGAAGGGCGGCCGACCGTCGGAAGAATAAGTTTTACAGGAATCAGGCAACGATCACGCGGAAGGCAGGCACTTATGGAAGAGAAAAAAGAAAAAAAGACAGAGAAGGACGAAACGGAAGAAGAGGCCGTTGAAGTTCTTGAAATGAAGCGCAAGAGTTTGATCGGCATCTACGGAGACTACGTCGCGGTCTGTATCTCGACGACCGGCATCAATCCGCGCAAGAACAACCTGATTGAGATCGGCGCGGTGCGGGTTCGGGGCGGGGAGATCACCGAAAAGTTTGACGAGCTGATCAATCCCGGGCACAAGCTGGACGACCGGACGATCAAGTTCACCGGTCTCACGAATGCGATGCTCCGCGAGGCGCCGCACATCGAGGAGATTCTGCCCGAATTTGACGCTTTTTTGGGCGACGCGATTCTGCTGGGCAACAACATGCCGTTCGATCTCGGGTTTTTTCAGGAGAACTACATGCGGGTGCTGAAGAAACCGTTTCCGAACTCCTATATCGACACGATGAAGGTGAGCAAGAATCTGTACTCGGGGTATCAGAAGCACCGGCTGGAGGATTTGAAGCTGCGGTATATGATTCCGGAGCACGAGGAGTATCCGGCGGTGCAGGACGCGATTGACACCCACCTGTGCTATCAGTGCATGGTGGAGGACATGAAGGAAAACGAGAAGGAAAAAGAAAAGTAGCTGCATCGCAGCTACTTTTTTTCCGGGGTTTTGTAGGTGGACTTTTCGGGTTCGGGCGCTTTGCCGCGGCCGGGATGGAACGCGCGCAACAGCGACCGGAACAGCATCGACATCGAGGCGCGGCGTGCGAGAACGGTGTCCTTCGGGCTGCCGGTTTGGTAGACGTTGAAGAGCGCCGAGGCGACCGCTTTGCCGGACTGCCAGCTCTCGTACAATGTGTTGTAATCGATGACGCCGAGGCAGCCCCAGCTTGAGACGATGATTTGCGGCCTCGTTTCGCTGGCGATGAGGCCGACGACGACGACGTGATGCAGGGAGTTTTTGTGCGGCGCAGGCGGCAGGGAGAAGGGATCCTTTCCGTCGGGGAAGAGCAGCATCGGGTGATCGTTGAACGTTGTGTAGAGGTCGACGTACTCGCCGCGATTCAGCGCGCCGGTCAGGAAATCCAGCCCCTCCCGGTAGCCGCAGTACTGGGTCAGCAGCGTGCGGCAGCCGACGGACAGGCCGTACTGCCCGGCGAGCCGCAGTGTTCCGCGCACGAACCGTCCGCCCCAGATGCCGAAGCTGGGCGGAACTTTTTTATTTTTAACGGGATCGGGTTGCGGCTGTGCCGCCTTTTTGCGGTAGCGCGCGGCGGCGAGCGGACGCTCTGCGCTGCCGACGGTCTGGTAGGCGCTGCGCATGAGTGCGAGCATGTCATTTTTGTGGATGGTGCCGTCGTAATAATAATGGAGGCCCATTTTTTGGGCGATCACCTCATTGCCGAAGCAAAAGGAGATCAGAATATTGAGCATGGCGACGATGCCGCAGCCGGCGAGCGACTCGATGGACGGCAGGTTCCGGTTGGCGGGCGGATCGTCGTACCAGTTCTGGTCGCCGCCGTAGTAGACGACGCCCTTTTGATCCTTGATTCGGACAAACGAGAGCAGCGCGTCGCTTGCGGCGACACGTTTCGGAGACAGTTTGTCTGCGGGGGCGCCGAACCGCCGCAGCGCGGCGAGGTAAAAGGGATGGTCGGGTTCGCCGGCACGCGGGGCGCGGCCAAACAGCTCGAAAAAGAGCTGATCTAGACTTTTGTTGATAGAGCAGGCCCCTTTCCGAAAGAATTTATGACAGTGTTCTGCCTGATTTCGCGTTATTTTTGTGGGAACAGGGAAAACGGGGAGACGCGGCACGAAAAAGTTCGTCGATAATGACGAAGGCGCGCGATTGGATGGTGGGGGTGGGTGTGGTAGAATCAGCTATATTGAAAATGCAGAGTGCATTTTCAAGGTGCGGCGGAGCCGCGCAGCCGCGCAAGCGGCGTAGATAGATGGCGTCGTCGGCTGCGCTGAGTATGGGGGCGCGCAGGCGAGATGATTAAAGGCGCAGGGAACTTGGTAATTGGCAAGGTTGATTGCGGGACGGGCGGCTTTTTTTGGCCCGGTGGATAGCGTCGGATTATTGATGAAGATGTACATATAAAAAGGATTGTCTCGAACGATTGCTAATAGATGGAGAGGGTTTCGATGGATATTTTTGAAAAATGTTACGAATACCGCGACGTGGAGATTGCTGTTGAAAAAGGGATTTATCCGTATTTCCACGAGATTACGACACGGCAGCACTCCGAGGTTCAGATGCACGGGCGGCGCACCATTATGCTGGGGTCGAACAACTATCTGGGGCTGACGAGCAACGAGGACGTGATCGCCGCCGCCAAGAACGCGCTGGATCAGTACGGGTCGGGCTGCTCGGGGTCGCGGTTCCTGAACGGGACGCTGTCGATTCACGTAGAGCTGGAGGCGCGGCTTGCGCGGTTCTTCGGCAAGCAGGACGTGATGACGTTTTCGACCGGGTTCCAGTCCAATCTCGGGATTGTGTCGGCGCTGGTCGGGCGGCATGATTACCTGTTCTACGACAAGGCCAACCATGCGTCGCTGGTCGACGCCGCGCGGTTATCATACGGCAAGCTGAACCGGTTCGCGCACAACGATATGGCGGCGCTGGAGAGCTTGCTTGCGAAGACGCCGGACGACCGCGGGAAACTGATTGTGGTGGACGGCGTGTTCTCGATGGAGGGGGATGTCGCCGACCTGCCGGAGCTGGTGCGGTTAAAGAAAAAATACAACGCGCGGCTGATGGTCGACGACTCGCACGGCGCGGGCGTGATGGGAAAGACCGGGCGCGGCGTCGGCGAGCTGTTCGGGTTGCAGAACGAGATTGACATCTATATGGGAACCTTCAGCAAGGCGTTTGCCTCGCTGGGCGGGTTTGTCGCATCGGAGAAAAAAGTGATTGAGTATGCGCGGCACCATTCGCGGCCCTTTATCTTCAGCGCGTCGATTCCGCCTGCGAACGTTGCGGCGGTCGGGATGGCGCTGACGCTGTTGGAGCAGCACCCCGAGATGGTGGAGCGCGTGATGGAGAACGCGGATTATATGCGCGCGGGATTCGCGCGGATCGGGCTGCCGTTCGGCGAGAGCGTTGCGCCGATTATCCCGATTAAGACCTACACGGATGAGCGCACGTTCTTGGTGACGCGCGCGCTGCTGGAGAACGGGGTGTACGTCAACCCGGTGATTTCGCCGGCCGTGCCGCCGGGAGAGTGCCTGCTGCGCACCAGCTACACGGCGACGCACACAAAGGAGCAACTGGACTACGCGCTCGAGAAGTTTGATCTCGTCATCAACAAGATGTTCCCGATCACCGACGAGGAGATCGCGGCGAGCCACAATATAGGTTATATCGACGAAGAATAGAAGAAGATAAGAAAAAGAGCTGTTGCGACAACAGCTCTTTTTCTATGTGTGATGCTAGAAATCGAACAGCTGTGAGAGAGGCAGGAAATCCGCGTTGTCGAGCGTCTTTTTGGTCAGCGCACCGTCCCGGCAGCGTATGGCGCGGGCGGTGGCGGCGGGATCGGATTTGAGAATGCGGAAGCGGTCGTCCCGCACATGGATCGCTGCGCAGTTGTCGAGGGCGACGGTCTCGGCGATGTTGTTGGCGACGAGGAACGCGTCGGCGTCGGGGCGCTCGTTGTAGTGGGGGATCTGGAACCAGGGGAGAAACCCGAGACCCGAAACCGCGATATATTCGCCGGTCTCATCGAGGACGGAATCGCTGTGGCCGCCAGCGAACCAGCAGATTGCGCCGGCGCTGAGACCGCTTAAGATCGTGCCCTGCTCGTGCGCCTGTTTCAGCAGCGGACCGATACCGCGGCACTGCCAGACATCCATCATTACTTTGGTGTTGCCGCCGCCGACGTAGATGAGATCGGCTGAGAGGATTTTTACAGCGATTTCGGCGTCGGAGAGGTTGGCGGTCAGCAGGCGCAAGGTGCCGACCCGGCAGCGCAGCACATTGGCGTAGGTGGCGGAAAAAGTGCCGATATAGGACTGCGGCTCGCCGCTTGCGGTTGCGATAAAAAGTGCTTTCGGGCGGGGTTTTCCGGTTAGCGCGACGATCTCGCGGTCGATGGACAGCGTTTCTTTTTCGAGAAGCTCCCCGCCGCCGATGGCGACGATATGTGACATGATGAACCCCTTTCTTTTATGGGATAGATTAGTGCGGGCGCCAGAAAAAGTCGCGCAGGAATCCGGTGTTGTAGACAAAGCGGATCAAAATCAGATGCAGCGGGTAGTAGAGGTAGAAGAAGTACTGCATGCGCGGCTTGCCGGGTTTGTCGTTGTAGAGCAGAATCAGCGGGACGATGAGCATGCCGCCGAAGCAGTAGATGAGGTATTTCAGCATCATCAGCTGGAGGTTCCAAGCGGCGTGGACAAAGACGAGAAGGACGATAAAGATGTGGCAGATAAGCGCGAGGTCGCGGCGGTCGTGGAATATCCCGAAAGCCAGAATCCACAGAACCATGAAGAACGACCAGTCGCCGAGCATCGAGAGCGCGAAGATGCCGGCGAGGCAGAGCAGCTTGACGGCCCAGTGGAGGGCGTCGTGGCGGGCGATGATGAGGGCCAGCAAACCCAGCAGGATCGTGAATAGAACGCTGGTCGGCGCGAAAAAGGTCAGCGTTCCGGTGGCGTAGTAGGTGAACGGCAGATGGGAGAGCACCGCGAATACGGCGAGGCGCAAAACGTAGCGGGGCAGGTTCTTGGAGTAGTAATAGCCTTCGGCGACCAGAAAGGCCATCAGCGGGGCGGTCATGCGGCCGACGAGGTGCAGCAGTTGCCCGGAGGTGGAGGCCAACGGGATATAAAGCCATGCGAAATGGTCGAGCGTCATGGCGACGACGGCGATTATTTTGAGGGCTACTCCGCTGAGGCTGCGTTTCATTGTCCGCTCCTTTACAATGTTTTGATTATACAATCCGCGAATAAAGTCGTCAATACGACGAAAGAATTTGGTGGATTTTTTAGGGTGATAAATCGGACAACGACGAAATTAACCGACGATCGCTTATTGAATAAACGCGAAAATGGGATATAATGGAAACACAAGAACAAATGTTCAGAAAGGAGTAAAAAATGAAGGAAATTACGGTAGAGAGCCTGTCGCAGCTGCGGTATTTGAAGCGGGAGATTGCGATGGAGCGGGAGCGGATTGCGGAACTGCGGTCGATGGCGGAGTACGGAACGACGAAGTACGGGGACGGGATTCGCGGCGGAAAAAAGAGCGACCGCACCGGTTTGTACGCGAGTGAGCTTGCGTATTTGACCGAGCTGGTGGCGGAGAATATGCAGCGGTGTATTTGTCAGTTGCTGCGGCTGCAGCAGTTTATCAACGAGATTGAGAACAGCGAGATGCGCATTATTATGTACGAGCGGTACATCAAGGGACGGAGCTGGCTGTCGATTGCGTTTTTGCTGGGATACCACGACGAGCAGGTGCCGCGGAGGAAGCACGACCGGTTTATTAAGGCGCACAATTTGACAGTTAACCGTTCGGAGAGCCAGTGCCTGTAAGGGAGAGGGCAAGGCGGTTGGCAGTTGGGAGAGCCAGTAGGGGAAAAGAAAAGAGCAGGGCGGCTTAAAATTTCCACCGCCTCCCATTGAAGTGGGGCGGGGCCCCCACACCCTTTTATAAAGCGAGTGCCGCCTCGAGGGTAGCTGCGGGCGTTGAGGTAGGGCGAAGGATATTAAGGGCGGGAGGTACGATTTGTACGGTCGGAGGGCGGTAGGATTGCAGTGGACACAAAGAGAGTTGCCTGTAGGGTATCTCTCTTTTTTTGAGGTGAGAAGTAAGGGTGTGCGCGGGGTTGGGTGCCGGGGTGGGTGGTTTTTTGGGGAAATGGGCGACGGTACGTTTTGTACGGATGAGGGGCGGTAGAATGATAGTATCAGCAATGCGGGATGCCCGGGAGGGCGTCCTTTTTTGCGGAAAAAGGAGGAACGGAGAGTGGTCAGAGCACGGGTCTGCAAGAAATGTGTCTGGAATAATTACCGGTACTGCGGGAAGTCGTTTTGCATTTTGCCGCGCTGTATCCGGTAGTGCGGGAGGCGGCTGTGAACAAGCAGGAGATGTTTCAGGAACGGCTAACCAAGGAGATACAGCTTCAGTTGGAGAGCCGTATCGGAGAGGAGGAGGCCGAGGCTCTGCAAAAAAAGACGCCGGGAATCTCCGCAAAGATGCGGAAGATCGACGGCATCGCCGCGTCGGTGATTCAGCGGGCGATGAACGGGGATATGGCGGCGGTGCGCTTTATCTTTCAGCAGACCGGCGGTGCGGCAGGCGGGGCGTCGGAGACGGATGCCGGCGCGCCGTTTGCGGTGGAGTTCTCGGTAGTGGATGAAGTTTGAGGTATCGAAAAAACAGGCGCAATTTATTTCGGCACCGGCGTTCGAGGTGCTGTTTGGCGGCGAAGCCGGAGGCGGCAAGAGTTATGCGCAGATTCTGGACGCGATGGGGTTTGCGGCGCAGTATCCGTGTTCCGCGCAGCTGATTCTGCGGCGGACGATACCCGAGATTGAGCGCACATTGCTGCGGATTTTTCAGCACATCGTTCCGGCGGGGTGGTACCGTTATGTTGCGGCGAAGCGAACTGTAATTTTTGAGAACGGGTCGCGGATCGAGTTCGGGTACTGCCGGAACAAGAACGACGTGTACCGGTATCAGTCGGCGGAGTACGACGTGATCCGGTTCGACGAGTTGACGCATTTTTCGCAGCACGATTATCTGTATTTGATTACCCGCCTGCGCGGGGCGAACGGGTTTCCGAAACAGATGAAGAGCACGACAAATCCCGGCGGACCGGGGCATCACTGGGTGAAGGAGCGGTTCGTTGATATCGGCGCGCCGGGGATCGCGGTTGCGTTTTCGGGCGGGGACAGGCTGTTCTTGACGTCGCACATGGCGGACAACTATTTTTTGATGCGCGCCGACAGCGGATACCGGACGCGGCTGACCGAAAATCTGGAGAGCGAGGGCGAGCGGCTGGCGCTGGCGTTCGGGGACTGGAACATCGCGGGAGGGCGATTCTTTTCGGAGTTTTCGCCCAAGACGCACGTCGTCAGGCCGTTCGAGATACCGCGGCACTGGCAGCGGTTCTTTGTGATAGATTACGGGTTGGATATGACGGCGGGGTACTGGATTGCGCTCGACGCGCAGCAGCGTGCCTATGTGTACCGGGAGCTGTACCAGCCGAACATGATTATTTCGCAGGCGGCCGAGCGCATTCAAGATCTGTGCGGCGAGCCGCTGGACGGAATGATTGCGCCGCCGGATTTGTGGAGCCGACGGCAGGACAGCGGGCGCAGCGCCGCCGAGATTTTCTTGGAGCAGGGGTTGGTGCTGACGAAGGCGCCGGCCGATCGCATCGCTGGGTGGCTGGAGCTGAAGGAATGGCTGAAACCCGTGGTGACCGAGCAGGGGAACAAGGCGGCGCGGCTGGTGCTTTTTGATACCTGCATCCATGCGATTCGCTGTCTCGGCGCGATTTTGCAGGACCGGAACGACGGACGCGACTGCGCCCGCGATCCGCATGAGCTGACGCACGCGCCCGACGCATTGCGGTATTTTGCGGCGTCGCGGCCCGGGGCTGCGGTCTCGATGACGGAGGACGGGGAGAGCGATCAACTGTACAACTTAATGTCTTACGGACAGAAAGGAACGAGGGAATGGAGATAGCGCTTTGTATTTTGACCGGGCTGCTGGGGTTGGCGGCCGGATACGGATTCGGGCTGGTCGCGGCGATCGGGCGGCAGCGGGGTGAACCGGCGCGGACGCCGGAGCAGGCGGATCCGACACTGATGCGGCAGTATCAGAATTTTATTCAATTCGACGGAACGGGAAAGGGGCAGAAACAGATTGAAGATTAAAACCAAACCCGCGGAGATCTTTCAGGAGTTCGAGCGGTGTACTGAGTACAACAACAGCATCGGGCTCTACGAGACCGTTCAGCAGAACGAGCGGTTTTACAACGGCAACCAGTGGGAGGGACTGATTGCGCCGGATCTGGACAAACCGGTGCTGAATTTTCTGAAACGCGTGTGCAGCTTTATTGTGGCGATGCTGGTCAGCGACGATATCGCGGTTGAGATGACGCCGTTCAAGCAGACCGACGAGGCGGAGCGGCAGACCGAGATTCTGACCTATGAGATCGAGCGCGTGATTGAGCAGACCAAGATGAAGGCCAAGATGCGGGAACTGCTGCGCAACTGCGCCGTCGACGGCGACGCCTGTTTTTACTGGTACTATGACACCGATTCCGCGACGCCGCGCGACGTGCAGGGGGAGGTCATGCTGGAGATCATCGACAACACGAAGGTGCTGTTCGGCAATCCGTTTGAGCAGGAGCTTCAGAAGCAACCGTACATTCTGATTGTGCGGCGCGAGCAGCTGGCGGCCGTCCGCGACCGCGCCGAGCGTTTCGGGCAGGGCAGCGGAAACATCAAGCCCGACCACGACAGCAGTTTTTTGCGCGAGGACGCCTACGCCGAGAGCGATCTGGTGACGGTTTTGATGAAGCTCTACAAACAGGACGGCGTGGTGTTTGTGACCGAGACGACGCGGGACGCTGTGATCCGGCCCGTGACCGAGACCGGGTACCGGCAGTACCCGGTCAGCTACATGAGCTGGGAGCGCGTGAAAAACTCGTACCACGGGCAGGCGATCATCACGGGGCTGATTCCGAACCAGATCGCGGTCAACAAACTGTGGGCGATGGCGATCCATCATCAGCACACGATGGCGTTTCCGAAGATTTTCTACGACCGGCTGAAGATCAAGGAGTGGACCAACCGCGTCGGCGAGGCGATTGGGGTTGCGGGTAATCCGAACGAGGTGGTCGCGAACAGCTTCGTGGCGCAGGATATGTCGGCGCAGCTGATTGAGATTGTCAACCGGACAATCGAGTACACGAAGGAGTTTATGGGGGCGTCGGACGCGGCGCTCGGCAACGTGAAGCCCGACAACGCCTCGGCGATCATCGCGGTGCAGAAGGCGACGGCCGCGCCGCTCGAGTTGCAGCGGCTTGCGCTGTACCAGTTCCTCGAGGACTCGGTGCGCATCGTGGTCGATATCATCGCGGAGAATTACGGGCAGCGCGAGGTGCGCTTTGTGGACGGCGAGGGCAAAAGCATCGACGAGTGGTTCGATTTCGGGACACTGGACGTCCGAGCGATGTCGCTGAACGTCAACATCGGCGCCTCGGCGTACTGGAGCGAGCTGACGCAGCTTGGAACACTGGACAACCTGTTTGCGCGCGGCGTCATCGACGACGCGCTGGTGTATCTGGACAGCATTCCGGACAGCTATGTGCGCAACAAGGCGAAGATTATGCGAACGCTGCGCGAACGCATGGAGAAAAACGGCGAACAACAGATGCCGCTGAATCCGACAAAAAAGGAGGGAACGAATCGTGAATTGCCCGGAATGCAGGCTTGAGATGCACATTGTGTCGCAGCACTTTCAGCGAGGAATGCTGGAGGACGGCAGCGGCGGGATCTTCTCGGTGACCGACCTGCAGTGCATGAATCCGCAGTGTCCGCGGGGGCGGCAGGGGGTTCCGACGGCGCGGGAGCAGACGCTGTGCGCGCAGGAGGAGCACGCCGCGGGGACATTGCACTGCTGCGGCGCGCCGCTGCTCTACGCGGGGCCCGACTGTTACTGGGTGCCGGACGGCGTCGAGGAGAGTACGGTGGGCGATGCGGTGGAGGTGCAGTGCCCACAGTGCGGTGAACGGCAGCAGTTCCTGCCCGGGAAACGGGCGCGGGCGCTGGTTTAGGCGGAGAGCAGCGGGGAGCGCGAAAAAGGTCTTCCGCTATTGCGGAAGACCTTGAAAAGACACGGAAAAGGGCTAGGCGAGCGGGTTTTTGTCGAGCTGCGCCATGATGCCGGTGACGATGCGCTCGACGGTGCCGCTGTCGAACGGGCTGGAGAGGCGGGCGGCGTTGAGGGACTCGAAGTAGGGCTTGCTGCCGCCGAGACGACAGAGGTTGAGATAGTCCCGCCACGCGGTCTCGCGGCTGTCGAGCATGCGCAGGTAGAGCTCGAACGCGCCCATCTGCGCCAGCGCGTAGTCGATGTAGTAGAACGGGAACATGAAGATATGCTGCTTCTGCATCCAGAAACCGCCGCTGCCCATGTACGGTTCGCCGTCGTAGTCGCGCCACGGCATGTATTTCTGCTCGATGGCTTTCCAGACAGCGCGGCGCTCGTCGGCGGACATCGACGGGTTGTCGAAGACGCGGTGCTGGAACTCGTCGACCGAGGTGAGGTAGGGGATGACGCCGAGCGAGCTGTTGAGGTGGCTGTAGAGATATTTCTGGAGGCCGTCGCCGAAGAAGCTCTCCATCCACGGGTAGGTGAAGTGCTCCATGGTCATCGAGTGGATCTCGGCGATCTCGCTGGTGGAGAACCAGCAGTTGGGGAGGGGCTGGATGCGCGACGCGGTGAAGAACGCGAAGGCATGGCCCGCCTCGTGGGTCAGGACGTCGGCGTCGGCCGCCGTGCCGTTGAAGTTGCTGAAGATGAACGGAGCGCGCTCGTTCGGGATGCCGGTGCAGTAGCC
>JAVBVJ010000118.1:0-6920 GCA_031554355.1 Oscillospiraceae bacterium | reverse complement strand
GTTGTATACTCATTGAACTTCAAAACAGTTCATTTCCTGTTTTGAAGCTGGGGCGAAAGCCCCACAGTGCCGCCAGCTTGGCGGCTTACAGCGTTTTGAATAAAGAATTACACGTGGAAATGACCTATAAAACGCTTCACATGCAACAATGTTAAAATTGATTGTGTAAATCATTTTTGAAGTTGCTGTAAATCGAACGCATAGTCCATTGCACGCCATAGACGTGCCGGCAAGCTTTGCTTGCCGATTGAAAAGAGTGAAAACTTTTTTCAATCTAATGGACCTTATAACACGCCGCCGTGGAACAGGTCGTACCAGAACTCCTCAAACGTCTCCTGTAAGTTGTAGAAAAATCGCTGCAGATCCTCCGGCATTTTGGGAATCAGCAGAATAAAGATGACAACCGCAAGCGCGATGATACCGATAATGAGAATCGCCTTAATCCATTTTTTCATCATTCAACCTCCGTTCGAAAGTATTATAACACGAATACGCGGAATTACGATAGCTGTGCTCGGACAAAAACTTTTTTGCCTTTTCTCAGAATCAGACCGTCGCCCTCGAAGCGCGCGCGCGGAACGACAAGGAACAGCTCCGAGACCTTCTCCTCGTCGAGGAAGATACCGCCCTGTTCGATCAGCCGTCTCCCCTCCCCGCGCGAAGCGGTCAGACCGCATCGGATCAGCAGATCCTGAATTTCGATGCCGCCGTCCGTAAAGACCGCGGCGTCGAGCTGCATCGTTGGCATGTTGGTGCGGTCGGATCCGCCGCTGAACAGCGCCAGCGACGCGTCCAGCGCTTTCTGCGCCTCCTCGGGGCTGTGCACGGTCGAGGTCAGTTCGACGGCCAGCAGCTGTTTCGCGGCGTTCAGCGCCTGTCCCTCCTGCTGCTCGAACGCCCGTATCTGATCCATCGGCACATCGGTCAGTATCCGCAGGCAGTTGCAGACACTCTCGTCCTCGACGTTGCGCCAGTACTGGAAAAAGTCGTAGGGCGTGGTTTTTTCGGGATCCAGCCACACCGCGCCTTTTTCGGTCTTGCCCATCTTGACGCCGTCTTTATTCGTCAGCAGCGCGAAGGTCAGCCCGTAGGCTTCTTCGCCGAGCTTGCGCCGAATCAGCTCGACGCCGCCGATGATGTTCGACCACTGGTCGTTGCCGCCCAGCTGCAGCTTGCAGTTCTGCGCGCCAAACAGATGATAGAAGTCGTAGCTCTGCAGCAGCGTGTAGTTGAACTCGATGAAGGACAGCCCGCGCTCGAGCCGCGTCTTGAACGCCTCCATCGTCAGCATGCGGTTGACCGAGAAATGGACGCCGATGTCGCGCAGAAACTCGATGTAGTTGAGCGGCATCAGCCAGTCGGCGTTGTTGAGCAGCATTCCCATGCCGTCCGAAAAATCGATAAATTTTGAGACCTGCTGTTTGAAGCAACGGATATTCTCGTTGATCTGTTCGAGCGTGATCATCTTGCGCAGATCGGTCTTTCCGGTTGGATCGCCGATCATCGTCGTGCCGCCGCCCATCAGCACAATCGGAATATGGCCGGCCTGCTGCAGGCGGCGCATAATCGAGAGCTGGACGTAATGACCGACGTGCAGGCTGTCCGCCGTCGCGTCGAACCCGATGTAGAACGTCACTTTCTCGCGGCCCAGCAGGTCGCGGATCGCGTCCTCATCCGTCATCTGCTCGATCAGTCCCCGGTCTTTCAGTACATCAAAAACATTCATTGTTGCCTCCAACAAAAAAGCCCTCTGCATCATCGCAAAGGGCGTATTTCTACGCGGTACCACCTTTTTTCGCCGTCAAACGGCCTCAGCGGGGTCAGACCCCATTCGCTTAACGCGCGAAACACGGCTCTCGCAGCTCCGATCGTGTAATTCTCTGTAAAGTCCGGTTTTCTCGCACCGACCGAAAACTCTCTGAACGGATCTCTTTACAAATACTGGGCGATCTTCATCGCTTTGTTTCTATAGTTTATCGAAAACTGCCTGCGCTGTCAAGCCTGTGCCAGCGTCAGCATCTCCTCGGCGTTCTGCAGCGCCTTTTCGGTGACCTGATCCCCCGAGATAATCCGCGCGAGTTCCGCGACGCGCTGCGCTCTGTCCAGACGGCTGATCTCGGTGAAGGTGCGGTCGCTGCGGATAAACTTCTCGATCAGCAGATGCACGTCGGCGTACGCCGCGATCTGGGAGCTGTGCGTCACGCAGATGGTCTGGCGGTCGCGGGCGGACTGGCGCAACTTGTCGCCGATGCGGATTGCGCTCGCGCCGCTGACACCGGAATCGATCTCGTCGAAGATCAAGGTGTCGATGTCGTCCTTTTCGGCCAGCGCGTTCTTGATCGCGAGCATGATGCGGGAGAGCTCGCCGCCCGACGCGATCTTCGCGAGCGGTTTCGGCGGTTCCCCGATATTGGTCGAGATGAAGAACTCGATTTTGTCGACGCCCATGCGGGAGAGCGGGATCTCCTCGCACACCGTCTCGAACGCGATGTTCGGCATATTGAGGTAGCTTAATTCGTCCTTGATGCGCGCCTCGAACCGCCCGAAAGCAGCGCGGCGCAGCACGCTGAGTTCCGCGGCCTGTTTTTCCGCGTCCGCAAGGTAGCGCGCGTACTCCGACCGCAGCTGCTCCAGCCGCTCGTCCGACGACTCGATGCCGCTTAATTCCTTTTTGATGTTTTCGAGAAACGACAGGATGTCGCCGACCGTGTCGCCGTACTTTTTCTTGAGGCGGTAGATTAAATCCAGCCGCTCCTCCACATACTCGGCGTCGCCGGCGTTGAACTCGACGCGGTCGAGATGGTCGCGGATCTCGGAGGTGATATCCCGCAGCACATAGTAGGTGTCGGACAGCCGCACCGCGTTCTGATCCATGTCGTCGCTGATGCCGTGAATACCGGACAGCAGCTCGGACGCTGCGTACAGCATCGGCAGCGCGCCGCCGCTCTCGCCGTCGCCCTCCAGATAGGCGTGGGCGTTGCGCAGCGCGTCGTTGATCTTCTCGGCGTTGCGGATGATGTTGCGCCGCTCGCTGAGCTCGGTGTCCTCCCCCTCGCGCAGCTCGGCCTTCTCGATCTCGTCGATCTGGTAGCGCAGCAGATCCATGCGCCGCTCCTTCATCGACTCGTCCATCGTCAGCCGCTCGATCTCGGATTTCGTGTGCGTCAATTTTTGGTACAGGCTCTGGTATGTTGACAATGTGTCGCCGAGGTCGGCGTAGCTGTCGAGAATATCGATGTGCCGGTCGGGGTTCAGCAGATCCTGGTTGTCGTGCTGGCCGTGGATGTTGATCAGCCCCGAACAGATCGCGCGTACCGTCGCCGCCGTCGCCGGTTTCCCGTTGACGCGGCAGACGCTCTTCCCGTCCACCGTGATCTCGCGGTGCAGTATCAGCGCGTCCTCGAGCTCGTAGCCCTGCGCCGCGACCTCCGCCGCGGTCTTATTGTTGACATCGCGGAACGTCGCCCAGATCACCGCGCGATCGGCGCCGGAGCGCACGATCTCACGGGAGGTGCGGTTGCCCAGAATCGCGTTGATGGAATCGATCAGGATCGATTTGCCTGCGCCGGTCTCACCGGTCATGATATTCAAGCCGCCGCCAAACCGGACGACAGCCTTTTCAATGACGGCGACATTCTCAATACTTAACTCTTGCAGCATGTTTTATCTCACAGAGAGTCTCTTAGTTTCTCCAACAGCTTGCGCGCGCTCGCTTCACTCTCCATCGCGCAGAAGATCGTGTCGTCCCCGGCGATCGTGCCGATGATGTCGTGCTGTACCATCAGATCCAGCGAGGCGCACGCCGCGTTGCCCATGCCGGTGAAGCACTTGATGACCAGCAGGTTTCCGGCGACCGCGGCGGAGATGACAGACTCCCGAAAGATGGTCTTGTATTTCTCTTCGTTCTCCTCGGACAGGATCGACGCCGGAATGACATAGCGCAGCCGTCCGTGCTCGTCCGCCATCTTTGTCAGACGGAGCGATTTGATGTCCCGGGAGATCGTCGCCTGTGTCACCTCGAACCCGTGGTGCTGCAATGCGTCGATCAACTCTTCCTGTGTCGAGATGTTCCTGCTGGAGATGATTTCTGTGATGACAGAGAGTCGCTTGTTTTTCATAATCAATCCTTCTCTGAGAATTCGCGGTTCAGTATCCCGAAGAAGCTTCTTTTCTCGGATAGCAGCAACCGCAGATTTTTGTCGCTGACGGTAATGATGCCCTCGTTGTCGCAGTTTAATTGACCGACCGCCGTGCCGTCGATCGAAACCGTTGAAGTGTTATCTTTTCGCTCCGTCGCCTGCACCATGATCGTGTTGTCCGCGCCGAGAACGATACTTCTGGAGGTCAGGTTGTGCGCACAGATCGGTGTGACGATAAACGCGCTCATGTCAGGATCCACGATCGGGCCGCCCGCCGACAGCGAGTACGCGGTGGAACCCGTCGGCGACGAAATAATAATGCCGTCCCCGCGCAGTTTTCGGAATGCCTGACAGCCGCACAGCAGATTGAGCTCCACCGTGCTGTTCAGATAGTTGCGCTGGATCACGATGTCGTTGACCGCGCTGTAATGCCGCTCCCTGTCGTTCGTAAAGCTGAAATCCAGCACCATGCGCCGGGATTCCCGCAGCGCCCGGATGGATTCCGGGGTGATATCGTCGATGTTAGCTGCATCGAACGCGGAGAGATACCCCACGCGCCCGGTGTTGATGCTGAACAGCGGCCGGTCCGCCGCGATCGAGCGCTGTGCGTTTCGCAGCGTCGCGCCGTCCCCGCCGATGGACACAAAGACGTCGCAGAGCGATTCCGCTTCGGACTGCGGGAGAACTGTAATCGATTCGTTCAGGGGTAAGATACCTTTATAACCATCCGCGCAGTAGCACGCGACCCCCGCGCGTTGCATCATTTCAGCAACACGCAGCAGCACACGGGTGTTCTTTTCGCCCTCCGAAGGAAAAAGCAGCAGTTTCATGGTGTATCCTTATCCAAACATTGATGTGCGGACGCCACCAGCGCCGCGACATCGATCGTTGTATTATCAGGTTTATTTCGTCCGACCCAAAGCAGAAATTCGATGTTTCCCTTGGGTCCCTTGATCGGCGAAAAGGTTAAATCAAGCACTGTCAAGCCGATGCGCTTTACATGCTCGAAAACGGATAAAATAACGTCGGTCTGCACGTCCGGATCGCGGACGACCCCGTTCTTGCCGACCCGTTCCCGCCCCGCCTCGAACTGCGGTTTGATCAGGCAGACGCCCTCGGCGTCCGGCGCCAAAAGCGGCAGTATTGCGGGCAACACCAGCGTCAGGGAGATAAACGAGACGTCGACCGAGAAGAAATCCAGCTTGTCCGGGATCTCGGTCTCCGTGATGTAGCGGACGTTTGTGCGCTCGAGGTTGACGACGGCGGGATGATTGCGCAGGCGCCACGCGAGCTGGCCGTAACCGACGTCGACCGCGTAGACTTTCGCCGCGCCGCGCTGCAACATGCAGTCGGTAAAGCCGCCGGTCGACGCGCCGATGTCCGCGCAGATTTTTTGGTTTAAGTCGATCGAAAAGGACGCGAGTGCTTTCTCCAGTTTTTTGCCGCCGCGGCTGACAAAGGGCTCGGCCTCGGCGCAGGTGATCTCCGCGTTTTCGTCGATGTTGGTGCCGGGTTTATCGACGCGCTCCCCGCCCACAAAGACGTTGCCCGCCATGATCTGCGCCTTCGCCTTGTCGCGGCCGGGTGAGAGACCGCGCTCGACCATCAGCGTATCCAGCCGGATCTTCATGTCTGATCCTCGAAGAAAAGCCGCACGAGGTTGTCGCTGTCTAACCCTGTGTGGATGAACTGCTGCTCGACGCTGCCCTGCGGAATCGCGCGGTCGTCGATCGCTTGAATGCGGTATTTGCCGTCATAATGGGCTTTCGTCAGCAGCGTCAGAAACGTCTCGGCGATGCCGCCCTCCCGGATGCCCTCCTCGACGAAGAGGATCCGTTTGTAGCCGAACGCGACGTCGACGCAGTTCGGGTCAAGCGGAATGATCGTGTTCAGCTTCAGTATATCACAAGACACGCCGTGAATCTTCAAGATTTGCGCGGCCTCCAAAACTTCCGAGAGAATCCGGCCGTATGTAATGAACAGGCAATCCGCCTCGCTGCCCATCTTCAGCAGATCGTACGGTTCTCCGGAGCACGGGAGCCCCTTCGTAATCTCGTTCTCGTTGCCACGCGGGTAGCGGAGCGCGCAGGGCTTATCCATCTTGATCAGCCGCTCGAGCCAGAACTCGAGCTCGGCGTAATTAGCGGGCGCGACGGTCGTGAACGCGCCGATCGTGTTGAGCATCGCGACGTCGTAGATGCCCTGGTGCGTCTCGCCGTCCTCGCCGACTAAGCCCGCGCGGTCGATCGCCAGCAACATCGGCACCTGTCCCAGCGAGATGTCGTGGATCAGCTGGTCGTAGGCGCGCTGTAAAAACGTGGAGTAGACCGACAGCACCGGCTTCATGCCGCCCTTTGAGAGACCGGCGCAGAACGTGACCGCGTGCTCCTCCGCGATGCCGACGTCGAAGAAGCGCGGTTTGTGGCGCTTGTAAAAGAAGTGTAAGCCCGTGGCGTACTTCATGGCCGCGGTCACGGCGCAGATGCGGTGGTCGATGTCCGCGAGATCGCACAACTTTTTCCCGAACACGTTCGAGTAGCTGTCCGCGAGCTCGATGTCCGGATTGCCGTCCTCGAGGTTGAAGTTGCCGACGCCGTGGTACGCGCCGGGGTTGTCCTCGGCACGCGAGTACCCCTTCCCTTTCGTCGTGACGGCGTGCAGCAGCACGGGCGCTTTGATTTTTTTTATTTTGTCGAGCACCCTGCACAGCGGGTGAAGGTTGTGCCCGGCGCCGGTACCGGCGTGGTCGACCCCGAACTCCTCGAACAGGCTGCCGCCGGA
>JAVBVJ010000045.1:0-5932 GCA_031554355.1 Oscillospiraceae bacterium | reverse complement strand
GATGGAGTTGGAGATGATCTCGAACACCGACTGCTGGCAGCCCTCGAGACCGTCGGAGCCGAAAATAACCGCCGGACGCTTGCGAACGCGGTCGGCGCCTTTCAGCGCGGCAATACTCTCGTTTGTGTACTGGCGCTGTTTCTTATTCAGGGAGGATGTGCTGTCCGCCAATTCTCTTACCTCACGCATAAAATCAGTTTATTATAGCATATCTCCGACACAAAGGAAAGTGCCTTGCGGCGATTTTTCCGCCGCAAGACACTATATTTTGTATTTCTGTTTGATGATTCGATCTAATCCAACTTATAAGAATCGTCGTCGACATCGATCGCGCCGGCCCTCTTCGCCTCGAGGTCTTCCTCGTCCGATTCGTCCGTGTTTTCGGCGGCGGTTTTGTCCGAAATCCGCTTCTTCGCGGTGTCGTCGGCGGCGGGAAGCTGGAACGTCCCCATCATCACCTCGGCGAACTGTTCGCCGTCGACCTTGTCGATCTCGAGCAGCACCGCGGCCAGCTGATGCAGCTGATCCATGTGCTCGGTCAGAATGTCGGTGCAGCGCTCGTAGGCCTCGTCGATCAGGTGGCGCACCTCGTTGTCGATGTCGTTGGCGACCTGCTCCGAGTACTGGCGGGACTGGGTGTAGTCGCGCCCGAGGAACACCTCGTCGTGGGTGTCGTAGACCACGGGACCCAGATTCTCCGAGAAGCCGTAGCGGGTCACCATTGCCCGCGCCATGCTCGTCATGCTCTGCAGGTCGGAGGACGCGCCGGTGGAGATGTCGTTGAAAACCAACTGCTCCGCGACACGGCCGCCGATAATCGAGACCATCCGGTTCTTCATGTCGGATTTCCGCAGATGATCCTCATCTTTTTCGGGGCGGTACATCGTAAATCCGCCCATCTGTCCGCGCGGAATAATCGTGACCATGTGCACCGGGTTCTTCGGGTCCGCGTAGTACCCCGCGACCGCGTGTCCGGCCTCGTGGTAGGCGGTGATGCGGCGATCCTCTTCGGTCTTGACGTGGGATTTCTTCTCGGGGCCCGCGACAACCTTGATACTGGCCTCCTCGATCTCCTCCTGCGTGATCGCCTTTTTGTTGTTCCGGGCGGCCAGCAGCGCCGCCTCATTGAGCAGGTTCTCGAGATCCGCGCCGGTGAATCCGGGCGTCGTCTTCGCGATCGTCTTCAAGTTGATGTCGGGTCCGAGCGGCTTTCCGCGCGCGTGGACTTTTAAAATCTCCTCGCGGCCCTTGATGTCGGGGTAGCCGACGTAGATCTGCCGGTCAAAGCGGCCGGGCCGAAGCAGTGCGCGGTCGAGGATGTCGGCGCGGTTGGTCGCCGCCATCACGATGACGCCCTCGTTGCCGACGAAGCCGTCCAGCTCCACCAACAGCTGATTCAGCGTCTGTTCGCGCTCGTCGTGACCGCCGCCGAGGCCTGCGCCGCGCTGGCGGCCGACAGCGTCGATCTCATCGATAAAGATGATGCTGGGGCGCGTTTTCTTCGCTTTGTCGAACAGGTCCCGGACGCGGGACGCGCCGACGCCGACGTACAACTCCACAAAGTCCGAACCCGAGATCGAGTAGAACGGAACGCCCGCCTCCCCCGCAACCGCGCGGGCAAGCAGGGTTTTACCGGTTCCCGGCGGGCCGACTAGCAGCACGCCGCGCGGAATCTTCGCGCCGAGCGCGTTGAACTTGGCGGGATTCTTGAGGTACTCGACGATCTCCTGAAGCTCGTTCTTTTCCTCCTCCGCCCCCGCGACATCGGTGAACAGCGCCGTGCGCTCGCTCTCGACAGACTGTTTCGTCCGCGCCTTGCCGACGCTGCCGATCTTGCCGTTTTGCTGGCTCAGAATATTAAACAGAATAAAGGCCATCGCGACAATCATGATGACCGGCAAAAAACTGATAATCAGGTTCAGCCAGTTGGACCCTGTGATGTAGTCCTCGACAATCGGATCGCTCGGATGTGCCTTGTTCCATTCCGCGATCGGTTCTTTGATTGCCTCCCGGAACATCTCGGTGTCCGCGACGGTGTAGGTCAGCACACTGCCCTTTTCGTCATCGCGCAGGATGTAGGACAGCTTCCCGTTATTAAGGTTCAGTTCAAAAACCTTGATGTTGCCCTTCTCAAACTGCTGGACGATCTCGTAATACTTCGGCGCATCGCTGTTTCTCTGCTGCAGCGCCGCGATCATCATGACGACCATCAGGCCCAGCAACAGAAAGGTAATTCCGCGCCCTCTATTTTTGTTCATTTAGTTTCCCTTTACTATTACCTTTATTATTCACTGTAGACACTGGGTTTTAAAACACCAATATAAGGAATATTTCTGTATTTTTCATTGTAGTCCAGCCCGTACCCGATCACGAACTCGTCCGGAACGGTAAATCCGATGTAGTCCGGCACGATGTCGGCTTTTCGGCGCGACGGTTTGTCCAGCAGCGTCGCGATGCGCAGAGAGGCCGGAGCCCGCCCCTCGAAGATCTCGGTGAGGTAGGAGAGCGTCAGACCGCTGTCCAGGATGTCCTCCACGATCAGCACATCCCTGTTTTCGACCGGAATGTCGATATCCTTGATGATTTTGACCGCGCCGGTACTGACTGTGCCGCAAAAGCTGGAAACCACCATGAAATCGACCTGACAATCCACCTCAATCGCGCGGATCAGGTCGGCAATAAAGACAAACGACCCCTTCAGAACGCTGATGATGACCGGCGTTTTCCCCGCATAATCCTGCGTGATCTGGGCGCCGATCTCCCGAACCTTCTCGGCGATTTCCTCTTCAGAAAGCAATACTTTTAATACGTCTCCGTGCATGCGCCGCTATGCCCTCTTTTCATATTGAATGCGGAGTGCTTCCACCGTGCCGCGGTCGATCGAGACCCGCTCCGCGATCCCCGCCTGCGCCACCCAGACAATCCCCTCGTCGTCGCATAAAACCGGAAGCGTCCGCCGCTGTTCCGCCGGGATTTTCAGCTCATTGAACAGCTTTTTGAGCGATTTTGTCTGTTTTCGGACGGCGGAGTGGAACAGATCGCCCTCCTGTCGCGGTCGAATCACTAAATTGCCCTTTATTTTACCACAATCTATCAGATTATCAAAGTCTTTTGTCCTATTTTGTAAAACTTCCGCCAACTGTTCCTGTTTTACACGGTCTCCGTGAAGATACAGTGAACAAAATACGGTTCCCTGTTCCTCAAATCGGGTCGGCGCGACCGCGATCGTTTCTATCTCTGCATTCTCCGCGAGGCGCAGCGCGCCCCCGTCGATCTCGACAAACCGGCACCCGGTCAGCTGCTGCCTGTAATAGGGTCGGTTGAGCGCGTCCGCAATGCGGTTGATCCGCTCCCCGGACAGCGGGATGTCCTGTTCTTCCAAGAGAAGCTGAATCGCCGTCTTTTGCAGAATTCTGTCCGCGGCGGACAAGATCGTTGTATCGTAACCGCCGTCGCATTGCGATTGCGAAAGCAACACGCGCGCGTTTTTTTCGATAAACCGCCACGCCTCATCGGCCTGACCCGCGAACCGCCCGATATTCTCGACGGCATTCTCGTTGATCTCCCCGAGCTGTGTCAGGACATTTTTCCGGATGCGGTTGCGCGCGTAACCCTCGTCGTCGTTGGTGCGGTCGAGCGCAAACGGAATTCCGTTTTCCGCGCAGTACACCTCGATCTCGGCTCTGGCGACGGACAGAAACGGGCGGATGATGTTCTGGCGGACGGGCAGAATGCCGCGGATTCCCTTGAGCCCCGTTCCGCGCGCAAGACGGAACAGCACGGTCTCGGCGAGATCCTCCTTGTTGTGCGCGACGGCAATTTTAGTGTCCGGGTTTTGGGCCGCCTCCGCGAAGAAGGCGTAGCGCAGCTGCCGCGCGTAGCTCTCGGTGCTCTCCCCTTTCGGGTACGGGTTCGCGCGCATATTCCCCTGCCCGACAACCAGACGGATGCCGCAGCGCGCGCAGTAATCGCGCACCAGTTGCTCGTCGGCGTCGCTTTCCGCGCCGCGCAGGCCGTGGTTGAAGTGGCAGGCGTACAGCGAGCGGATCCCGAGCGTCTCCTTCGTCCGGATAAAAAAAGACAAGAGCGCCATAGAATCTGCTCCGCCGGAGACACAGACCATGACGTCGTCGTCTTTTTCGATCATCTTATGTTCCCGAATCGCGCTCAGAACCCGATCAATATTCACGGCCGCGCTCCACGGAGTAGAACCGCGTGTATTGGGGATCCCACAGCAGCGCCAATTTGCCGGTCTCGCCGTGTCTGTTCTTCGCGACCAGCAACTGAACTTCGGAGGTCTGCTCGGTCTCCTCGCCGACCGCCGTCTCGCGGTTGAGGAACATGACGATGTCGGCGTCCTGCTCGATGGAACCGGAGTCGCGCAGATCCGACAGGCGCGGCGGGCGGCCCGCCTTCTCGCTGTCGCGGCTCAGCTGCGACAGCAGCACGACCGGCACGTTCAACTCCTTCGCCATAATCTTAAACTGTCGGGTGATGTCCGAGATCTCGTTGACGCGGGAGTCGGTGCGCACGCCGCCCATCAGCTGAAGATAGTCGACGATGACGAGCGACAGGTTCTTGACGCGGCGCGCCTTGGCTTTCATCTCCTGAACCGAAATCATGCTTGTGTCGTCGATGAAGATGCCGACTTTCGACAATGCGCTGGCGGCGGACGCGATGTCCGTCCACTGCTTGGGCTGGATGCCGCCCAGCCGGAATGTGCTCGACTCGACGTGGGATTCGCTGCTTAAAATTCTCTGCGCCAGCTGCTGCTTGGTCATCTCCAGCGAAAAGAACGCGACCGCGCTCTTTTCGTAGGCTTTCGCGACGTTCGTCGCGATGTTGAGCGCGAAGCTGGTCTTGCCGACGCCGGGACGCGCCGCCAGAATAATCAGATCCGATTTGTTCAGGCCGGTGATCATGCGGTCGAGATAGCTGAACCCGGTGTCGATGCCCTTGTAGAGATTGCGGTCGGGCCCGTTGATCTTGTTGAGGTGGTCCATAACCTGAAACAGCACGTCGTGCAGTTCCCACAGGTCGGTGTTGGCGCGCCCGTCGCGGATCTCGTAGATGCGCTGCTCGGCGAAATCCAACAGCGTCGAAGCGGAGTCGTGCCCCTCTTTCGAGCTGTCGATGATGTCGCGGCACGTCGTGATCAGCGCGCGGGTCAGGTATTTCTCGTAGACGATTTTCGCGTAGCTTCCGACGTTTGAGATCGTCGGCACCGTCTGGGAGATATTAAAGATGTATTCTTTGGCGTCCTCGCGGGTCTCGAAGATGCCCGCTTTGTCGACCGCGTCCAGCACCGTGACGAAGTCCACCGGCTTGCCGCCGTTGAACATCAGCACCATCTCGTTGTAGATCTGGGCGTTCTGACGCTGGTAAAAATACTCGCTCTGAAGCAGCCCCCCCACCTCATCGATGACGGAGCTGTCCACGATAATTGCGCCGAGCACGGCTTGTTCCGCCTCCGAATTGAACGGAAGATTCACACCCATCGCCTCGAGCGAGAAACTGCTGCGATCTGCCATAGATCTCCTATTTGCACACTGTGATATAGATTTTCGCCGTGACGCCGGTATGAACTTTTACCGCGACCTCGTAGGTGCCGTAGGCCTTGATGTCCTGCGCGATCTCGATCTTCCGCTTGTCGACGGCAACGCCGGTGCTCTCCTCGATGGCGGTGGCGATCTCCTTGGCTGTGACGGAGCCGAACAACTTGTCCTCCGCGCCCGCTTTCGCCTTGATGACAAAGGTCTTGCCGTCCAGTTCGGCGGCCAGCTCCTTCGAGTCGTTGAGCTCGACTTCCTTGCGGTGTTCGTCCGCTTTCTTATTGTTGTTTATGTCGTTCAGCGCCTGCTGCGTCGCCTCGTCCGCCCTTTTTTTCAAAATCAAAAATTTGCGCGCATATCCCTCGGCGACATTGACGACA